>CAMBTF010000086.1 GCA_945870545.1 Akkermansia muciniphila | reverse complement strand
CCGATTAGAAATTCGGGTTCCAGGATTTCGATGACGCGCCGCAAATGCTTCTGGCAAGCCTTGTCCACCGCAGCCATCTCCGCCGTCCGGATTTTGTCCGGCGTGAGGTTCGCGCCCGTATCCTTCATCCAGATCAGCGGGCAGAAATTCATGACGAGGTGGTCTGTAAAAAAGTCCTCCGCGTTGGGAAATTTCTCCGCAAACAAACCCCACAACCGCCGCCCGCTTACCTCGGATTTCGGGCAGGTCATGCCGAGGATTTTCCGCTTCGGGTGCTCTTCCGCCGGTTTTCCGATCTCCGGATTCAGCCCCATCCAATCGCGCACCGCCGCGATTTCCCCGAACGGAACCCCGGTCTGCGCCATGCCATAAGGGCCGGGATTCATGCCGAGCATGAGCACCCGCTTGCGGCCTCCGCCGAACTTTTCTAGATACGCCTCATTCCCCGCCGCCGCGTAATCAAGCGTCAGGTAGGTATGTGTCACGGGATCGGAAAAACACAGCGGACGGAGTTCGTCGGCAAGAACCCTCGCGCCCCGGATCAGTTCATTGCTCACGTTCATGCCTTGGGAAAAATCACCATTCCAACATCACCCAAGCTCTGCGTCCCTTCGCGACCTCTGCGGCTCTGCGGTGAAAATCCAACGAACCGATCAATCCAGTTCCTTGATGTGAAGATTGCGGAAACGGTAGGTCTGGCCTTTTTCACCGTGATGCTGGATGCCGATCACGCCGCTCGCATCCTTGTCATCCTCGCAATCCGTGGTGACCACGCCGTTCACCTCGATGGTGATCTTGTTGCCTTTGCAGGTGATCCGGTAGGTGTTCCAATCGTTGCGCTTGAACGCGTCGCCCGCACGTTTCCGAAAAGCCGCTTCGCTCTCTTTGTCACCCTTGATCGGGCTGATAAACCAAGCCCTGCGCCCTTCGCCTTCGTCGTAAAGACCGCCCGACCACTTGCGGTTCGGATCGCCGTCCACCTCGGATTGGTATCCATAAACCTTGCCCGGCTCCGCTTGGGCCCGGAACATGAACCCGCTGTTTGCGTTCCCCTCCGGCAGCAGCACTTCGCCTTCGAATACGAAATTCGCGTAGGTCTTCTCTGTCACCAGGAAAAACTTGTTGTCGGCGATGAGATGAATCTCGCCGTCCACCACCTTGGCCTCGCCATGCTTGTAGGGATTTTTCCAGCCCTCGAGGGTCTTGCCGTCGAAGAGCGGCTTGAATCCTGCATCAGCTTTGGTTTCCTCCGCCAGGCAGGCGGAAAAGCTGAGGCAGAAAAGGGCGGCGATAAGTAATTTTGCGGGGTTCATGATGTTGCTCAGGGCGTTTGCCTTACAGGTTTGGTTTAATCTGCTTCTCTACGTCTCAGGAAGGAAAATGTTTCAGCGACGCCACCCGCTTGTTGAAAGCGGAGGCGGTCCTATCACGACGGCTTCGGGGGCGATGAATATGATTTGGATTTCCCCGCCATCTTCCCCATCCTCCCGCCCGTGAAGTCAGGATTCCTCGAAAAACTCGTCGCCCGCCTTGACCGGGTGGAACCGGGGGAGATCCAGCAGATCGTCACGCGGCTGATCCAGGAGAAAGGTTTCCTGGAGAACGTGTTCGAGGCGTTGCAAGAGGGGCTGATCATCCTGGATCCGGACGGAAAAATCCTGTTCCTCAACCACGCCGCCTGCCGCTTCTTCGGGTTGGACGCCGCCGAAAGCCTCGGCCAGCGCCTTGCCGACAAGATCCGCGGCATCGACAGCATTTCCCTAAGCGGCTCCTCCGTGGCCGTTTCCCGGGACATCGAGGTGTTTTACCCCGAGCACCGGAAACTCAATTTCTACCTCTCTCCCATCGACGGCCCGAAGAAACACGAGCAACCCCTCGGCCACGTGATGCTGATCCGCGACCTGACCAGCAGCCATGCCGAAACGCAGGAGAACCTCGAATCCGAGCGCCTCAACGCCCTCACCCTGCTCGCCGCCGGCGTCGCCCACGAGATCGGGAACCCGCTCAACTCCCTCGACATCCACCTCCAGCTCATGGAGCGGAAACTCCGCCGCCTCGCCCCCGCCGACCGCAAGGGCCTCTCCGAGCACATGCACACCGCCCGCCAGGAAATCCAACGGCTCGACACCATCCTCAAGCAGTTCCTCCACGCCGTCCGCCCCACCACCCCCCGCCGCGACCGCAGCAACCTCAACGCCATCCTCGGCCAGACCCTGACCTTGCTCGAACCGGAAATCGTTTCCCGCGGCATCACCGTGGATCTCGATCTCTCGCCGAAGCTCCCCATGGCCTTGGTCGATCCCGATCAGTTTCAGCAGGTTTTCTACAACCTCATCCGCAATGCCTACCAGGCCATCGCTGGGGAAAACGGCGTGATCGGGATCCGCACCCGCTCCACGGAAACCGATCTCCTCATCTCCATGTCCGACAATGGCACCGGCATCCCGCCCGAGCAGATGGGCAGCCTCTTCGAACCCTACCGCACCACGAAATCCTCCGGCACCGGCCTCGGCCTCCTCATCGTCCGCCGCATCATCCGCGAACACGGCGGCGAAATCGAAATCCAATCCCAAACCGACCAAGGCACCCACATCCTCATCCACCTCCCCCACACCGCCCCGAGCCCGAGATTGCTGCATTCGCCGGTGATTGACGCGTAGCCCCAATTTCAGCGTTTCAGTTTTTCAGCGTTTCAGTTTTTATTCCACCATGCTTCCTACCCTCCTCATCGTTGACGACGAACGCGCCACTCGCGAGGGGCTTCGCAGCGCGCTGGAGGAGGATTTCGACGTCTATCTGGCCTCGAACAATTCCGAAGCGCTTGCCATCCTAAAAAGCGAGGAGATCCAGCTTTTGCTCACCGACCTCCGCCTCGGCGGCGACTCCGGCATGGATCTCATCGATACCGCCGCGAAACTGTCCGCGCCGCCCATGATTCTGATGATGACCGCCTACGGCTCGGTCGATACCGCCGTGGAGGCCATGCGCCGGGGCGCGTTTCACTTCGTCACCAAGCCGCTGAACCTTGACGAGGTCGAGATGCTGCTCAAGCGCGCCCTCCGCTCCCGGACGCTGGAAACGGAAAACGTCCAGCTCACCAAACAGGTGAAACAGGGCACCAGTCTTTCCCGCCTGATCGGAAAATCCCCGGAAATCAAACGCGTCACCGAGCTGATCGAACAGGTCGCGCCGACCCGCGCCACCATTCTCATCGAGGGGGAATCGGGCACCGGCAAGGAAGTCGTCGCCCACGCGATCCACCACCTCTCCGGCCGTCCCACATCGAAACTGGTGATCGTGAACTGCGCCGCGCTTTCCCCGCAGCTCCTCGAATCCGAGCTTTTCGGCCACGAGAAAGGCTCCTTCACGGGGGCGGCGCAGAAACGGATCGGCCGCTTCGAGCAGGCGGATGGCGGCACCCTTTTTCTCGATGAAATCGGCGAAATCGACGCCGCCACCCAAGTGAAGCTCCTCCGCGCCCTTTCCGAAAGATCCATCGAACGCGTCGGCTCGAACTCGCCGATCAAGGTCGATGTCCGCCTCATCGCCGCCACCAACAAAAACCTCCGCCAACACGTCGATGCAGGGAATTTCCGCGAGGATCTCTACTTTCGCCTGCATGTGGTGTCCGTCAAAATGCCCACCCTGCGGGAAAGGCCGGAGGACATTGTGCTGCTGGCGAATTCCTTTCTCTGTGAGTTCGCGGAGGAAAACGGTCGCCCGGTGAAACCGCTCACCGACGAGGCGATCCATCGCCTCGCCTCCTACCCGTGGCCGGGAAATGTCCGCGAGCTTCGCACTGCCATCGAACACGGCGTAGTCATGTCAAACGATGACAAGATCGGCGTTGAGCATCTCCCGGCTTTTCTGAAAGAGACGCCGGCATACCCCCATGCCGCCCAAGCCATTGGCAAAGCGGGTATTACCCATCCTCCCCAGTTCAACCTGAGTGAACTGGAGAAAGGCACGATTCGCCGGGCGCTCGCCGAATCTGCCGACAACCGCACGAAGGCCGCGGAACTGCTCGGTATCAGCCGCAGAACTCTGCAACGAAAAATCAAGGAACTAGGGCTTTAAGTTTCCACCCGGATAGCATATCCACTCCTTCCACATGAGCAAATCACTCACTCAATTCGACGCCGGCATCATCATCCGCCGCAGCCTGTTTTTCCTGATACTTATCCTGCTGACGTTGGCGAACCTATTCATTTTCTTCCGTGGCCTCAATGCCCCTCAGGCTATGGAACAGGCGCAGATCGCCCGCGAAGTGGCTCGTGGCAACGGACTCACCACCAAGGTCATCCGACCCATTGCTTATGAACAGGCAGTTGAAACCCAAGGGGGCACGGCGCTCGCTTTCAAGGGATTCAAGGATACCTACCACTCACCCCTCAACCCCCTCCTCAACGCGGCTGTGCTCAAGTTGGCTGGCGCTGATAACGCCGCCCGTTGGCAAATGAAGGAAAACGAAATGGTTTTCCCGCTGGATCGCGTCATCGCGACGGTATCCACCCTTTGCTTCCTGATGTCAATCGGGGTCACCTACCTGCTTGTTTCCAGAATTTTCGACCAGAAAATCGCGGGGGTCACTGCCATCCTCATGCTGTTTTGTGAAACCTTCTGGAATTATTCCATGTCAGGGCTTCCGCAGATGCTGATGCTGCTGCTTTTCAGCTGCGCTGCGTATTTCGTCTACCGAGCCGTGGAAGATTCCAGCGAAGGGCGCATTCCTTACGTTCCCGCTATCATCGCCGGAGTGTTTTTCACGCTTCTCGCGCTGACACACTACGTGACGATCTGGATTTCCATCGGCTACATCATTTTCGCGGCGGTCGCATTCCGTCCGCGGGGCGTGGTGGGCATCACCATCCTTTTCATCCTGCTGATCCCGATGGTTTTCATCATGTTGCGCAATACAGCTATTTCCGGAAGCCCCTTCGGCACCGCGTATCTGAACCTTTACAACGGAATCGGTGGGGGCGCCGAGGAATCAATCATGCGTATCCGCGACCTCGAGGATTACCCGCTGCTCAACAGGGGCTTCGTCTCATCAATTCTCCGAACCACCGTTCTCCAGGCCTCAAGCCTGATTCCCTTTCTCGGCGGCATCATCGTCGCACCCCTCTTCTTCCTCTCGCTATTGCACCCCTTCAAGCGACCGTCGATCGCCCGGTTCCGATGGGCTATCCTGCTGATGTTTGCCGTCTCGGCCTTCGGCCTATCCATCTATGGGGTTTCCACCGACGAGCTAGACCCGAACCAAACCCACCTCCTTTTCGCACCCTTGATGACAGCTTACGGCCTCGCTGTCGTATCGATTCTCTGGAGCAAGCTGCCTATCGTCATATCCGCCCCGGTGATTCAGAATTTGCATCACACCCTGATCATCGCGTTCACCGCACTGCCGCTAGTCTTGTCATTGCCGAACAAGGTTCGGTTAGGGATGGATCGCAATGACACGGGAGTCCCGCACTGGCCACCTTACTTGCCCCTCGCTCTGAATCTCGGACTCGGCAAATGGCTTACCAACCAGCAAATTTGTTTCTCCGATCAACCCTGGGCCGTGGCATGGTATGCGGATCGCATTTCGATCTGGCTACCTTCCAGTCGCCTTGATTTTGCTGAAATGGAAAGCACCGCCGCCGACCTGGAAACTCCCGTTGCAGGCATCCTCATCTCGCCATCCTCCCACGGTTCTGGAAACGCGATGGAAGTGGCGGCAAAATACAAGGATTTCACTTCACTCGTGCTGGATGGCCGTGTCTTCCTAGCGACCCAACCGCTCGACAAAAAAAAGCCCGGCATAACGATCTACGACAAGGACCCGAAAATCGAGGAAATCACCCGCCGATATCCTTATCGCGCGGAGCTGGTTTATGGGGATATGATTTATTACTCGAATAGCACCCTGGGTAATAGCTCTGAAAACAGTCAGGAATAGGCTTTCTCCCCGTGCCGTTTCCGAACCAACCAGCCAAAACGATGCCCTCCCGCCGCAAGTCCGATACCTCCAACCCCACCACCGACCTCTCTTTCGAGGACGCGATGGCCGGGCTCGAGAATATTGTCGAGGAGATGGAGGGCGAACAACTCCCGCTTGAGGAACTGATTGCCCGCTACGAAAATGGCGCACGCCTTTTGAAACACTGCGATTCCGTCCTCACCGGCGCGCGGAAACGCGTTGAGCTGATTACGCTCGCGGACCAGGAAACGGAGAAAATTCCGGAACCCGAGACCGGAGATCCCGAAGAAGATAATGACATCACCTTATTCTGAAACCACCGACGGCGCTACCCATGCGACCAAGCTCGGCCCCCTACTTGGCGCCATCCGCGCACCGGCCGATCTGCATAGTTTGAACGAAACGGATCTCATCGCCCTCGCCGCGGAGATCCGTGAAACCCTCATCAACTGCCTCTCCATCACCGGCGGCCACCTCGGTCCGAACCTCGGCGTCGTCGAGTTGAGCATCGCCCTGCACCGGGTTTTCTCCACGCCCGCAGACAAGTTCGTGTTCGATGTTTCCCACCAGGGCTATGTCCACAAGATACTCACCGGCCGCGCCGCCACCATCGACACGATCCGCACCTACAAGGGGCTCAACGGTTTCCTCCTCCGCACCGAATCTGAACACGATTCCTACGGCGCCGGTCACGCGGGCACCGCCCTTTCCGCCGCTCTCGGCATGGCCGCCGCCCGTGACCTCGCCGGGGGCGACAACCACGTGGTCGCCATCGCAGGTGACGCCGCCTTCACCTGCGGCCCGACCCTGGAAGCCCTCAACAACATCGCCGAAACCACGCGGAAATTCATCGTCGTCCTGAACGATAATGAGTGGTCGATCGATAAAAACGTCGGAGCCATCGCCCGCTATTTTAACGCCCTCCAGACCCACGCCACCTACTCCGCCGTCCGAACATCCGCTGCGGATTTCGTGGAAAAGATACTCGGAAAAGCCGTCCGCAAGATCGCCCACCGCGTTGAGGAAGGCGCGAAGAACCTTCTTTTCCCCAATGTCCTCTTCGAGAAATTCGGACTCCGCTACTTCGGCCCCATCGACGGCCACGACATCCCGCTGCTGATCCGCACCTTCGA
>CAMBTF010000085.1 GCA_945870545.1 Akkermansia muciniphila | reverse complement strand
CGCCTCATCACCGTTTTCGGCTGCGGCGGGGATCGCGACAGTGCCAAGCGCCCACTCATGGCCGCCGCCGCCGCGCGATACAGCGACGCGGTCGTCATTACCTCGGACAACCCCCGCTCCGAAGACCCGGAGGCGATCATCCGCGAGATCGAGAAAGGCCTGCCCACGAAGTGTAACCACCTCTCCATCACCGACCGCGCCGAGGCGATCAACGCCGCCATCGCGAACTCCCGCTCCGGCGACATCATCCTCATCGCCGGAAAAGGCCACGAAACCTACCAGCATTTCGCCGACCACACCATCGACTTCGATGACCGTAAAAAGGCAGATCTCGCCCTCCGCAACCGTTCCGCCGAAATCTCCGAAATGCGCGCCAATCCCCAACCTCGTTCCTGAAAATCCGAATCCTTTCCGTCCGAATCTCGACCTATAGAGACCATGCAATCCACCGCTCGACAAATCAGCGAAATCCTCGGCGCCCCGCTCATCGGGGACGCGGGCGATGTCGTCTTGCGCAAGGTTTTCACGGACTCCCGCAAGCCGGAACCCGGCGGCCTGTTCTTTGCGCTGAAGGGTGAAAATTTCAACGGTGACCTCTACGCGGAGGCGGCGCTCAAGGGCGGTGCTACGGTGGCCGTAGTACATTCCTGGAAAAGCGGCGAAGTGCCCGCCGGCAAGGCGGTCATCGAGGTGCCGGATACGCTCTTCGCCCTCCAGCGGCTTGCGCATTGGTGGCGCAGCCAGCTCGACATCCCGGTGGTCTGCATCACCGGATCGAACGGCAAGACATCGACCAAGGATTTCACCACCGCCGTGCTCTCGCAGGCTTTCCACGTAAACGCGACGAAGGGCAACCTAAACAACCACATCGGCCTCCCGCTCACCGTATTGGCCACGGAAAAGGAGCACACCGCCGCCATTTACGAGATCGGCATGAACCACAGCGGCGAGCTGTCGCCCCTTTGCGAAATCGCCCGCCCGAAATACGGCATCATCACCAACATCGGCAGCGCCCACATCGAGTTCCTCGGCACGCGCGAGGCTATCGCCGAGGAGAAAGGGACGCTCGCCCGCTACCTTCCCGAGGACGGCCTGCTCTTCACGCCCGCCGCTTGTGATTTCAACGAATACTTCCGTGCCCGCACCCGCGCCCGCTTGATCCCCGTCGGCAACGGACGCGGTATCGTCCGTGCTGAGAACATCCGCCCGCAGGCCGATGGCACACGCTTCGATCTGATCATTGAAGGCGAGGAAACCTGCGACGTGTTCATCCCCGTCCTGGGCAAGCACATGGTCACCAACGCCCTGCTCGCCGCCGCCGTCGGCTGGAGACTCGGTATCCCGGCGGAAAAAATCGCGGTCGGCCTTTCCTCGGTGAAGCTCACTACGGGCCGTTTACGCCAGATCAATTGGGAGGGCATCACCCTCCTCGACGACACATACAACGCGAATCCGGAATCCATGGAGGCGGCCATCGAAACGCTCGCGGAAATGCAAGTTACGGAGGGAGCGCAGCGCATCGTCGTACTCGGGAAAATGGGTGAGCTAGGAGTCCATGCCGAGGCCGCGCATTCACGCATCGGCAAGCTCGCCGCCGCGAAGGGGCTGCGCCTGATCGCCGTGGGCGAAGGCGCGGAAGGAATCGCCACCGCAGGCAGAGCGCCCCACTTCGCGGACATCCACGCCGCAGCCGAATGGCTGCGCGAAAATTCCAATCCCGGTGACGTGATCCTTTTCAAGGGCAGTCGCACCGCCGCCATCGAAAAAGTCCTCCAAACCGCCTTTCCCACCGCATGCTGACCGCCATCTACGATTTTTGGTACGCCGCCCACCAAGCTGAGATCGCCGCCGGCGACAAAGATGGCTGGGCGCATACCTTTTCTTTCCTGAACCTTTTCCAATACGTCACGTTCCGCGCTGCCACCGCGGGACTGCTTGCGTTCGTGATCTCGATCCTCATCGGCCCGCGCATCATCCGGAAACTCATCTCGCTCAAGGTCGGCCAGCCGATCCGCACCGCCGAGGAAGTCCACAAGCTCGCCGAACTGCACGGCGGCAAAATCGGAACCCCGACGATGGGCGGCGTGCTCATCATTGCCAGCGTCCTGGTCTCCACCCTCATCTGCGCGCGGATCTTCAATCCGTTCGTCGCCGTTTGCGCCTGCACGATGTGTGCCTGCGGCCTGCTTGGTTTCGTTGACGATTACACGAAGGTGAAAAAGAAAAACTCCGACGGCGTCTCCAGCCGCACGAAGTTGTTCTGGCAGTTCGTGATCGCCCTCATCGCCGCTTGTTTCATCTATTTCAAAACGGAGATTTCCGGCTTCGGAGCGACGGCGGATCAGGTGGCTGACAACGCCGCCGGCTTCCGCCTTGGTGACATGCGGATCGCGATCGGCGATATCTGTTTCCCGCTGATCAAGACCCCCATCGTCAGCCTCGGCATTCTCGTCATCCCGTTCTTTGTACTGATCATCATCGGTTGCTCGAATGCGGTGAACCTCACCGATGGACTCGACGGACTCGCCGCTGGTTGCACGATCTCGGTCGCGCTGAGTTACTCGCTACTCGCCTACCTCGCGGGTCACTTTTTCATGGCCACCGATTATCTTGTCATCCCGCACAATCGCTACATCGGTGAGCTCGCAGTTTTTCTGATGGCACTAGCAGGAGCGGCGTTCGGTTTCCTCTGGTTTAACTGCCACCCGGCAAAGGTCTTCATGGGTGACACCGGATCGCTCGCCATCGGCGGCGCACTGGGCACTGCTGCGATCTGCGTGAAACAGGAGCTACTGCTGGTGATCATCGGCGGCGTCTTCGTCGCGGAGGCGCTTTCCGTCATGCTCCAGGTCGGCTCCTTCAAGCTCCGCAAAAAGCGCATCTTCAAGATGGCTCCCATCCACCATCACTTCGAGTTGCTCGGCTGGCACGAGTCCCAGGTCATCATCCGCTTCTGGATCCTTTCCATCATGCTCGCCCTCTTCGGGTTGGCTCTCCTCAAAATCGCCTGAAACCTTGAAAGAACCATTCAACATCACCGGAAAACATATCGCCGTCTTCGGAGCCGGGCGCTCCGGGCGTGCCGCCGCCGCGCTGGCCCTGCGTGAGGGTGCGGTGGTTTCGGTCTGGGATCAGGGCGGCTCTTGCGCTTTCGAGAACCTTCCCTCCGGCGTGCAAATCCATCCCGAGATGAAAATCTCCGACGCGGAAGATTTCTTCGCCGATCTCATCGTCATCAGCCCTGGCATCGACACTTATTCGCCGCTCGTTCAGGCGTTCGCGGCGAAAACGAAGATGATCGGCGAGACGGAGTTCGCATCGCACTACTATGCGGGTGGCATGATCGGCATCACCGGCACGAACGGCAAGACCACCACTACGGAACTCGTTTCCCAGATACTCAAGGAGGCGGGTCTCGGCGGCACACCCTGCGGAAACTACGGCGCGCCTTTATCGGAAATTGTCCTATCCCCGGAGGTTCCCGCCGCTGTGGCACTGGAGCTTTCCTCCTTCCAGCTCGAGACCATCGAGGATCTCCGTCCCCGTGTTTCCATCTGGCTGAATTTTGCGCCCGACCACATGGACCGCTACCCGACCCTCGCGGCCTACAAGAAAGCCAAGATGCGGATTTTCGAAAACCAAACCGCCGAGGACACGGTGGTCATGCGGCATGGCGAGGAACTCGGCGAACTCATTCCCAATGTGATCACGTTCTCCACGGAAACTCGCGAGGCGGATTTCTTTTCCGACGGCATCACCATCATCCAGGGCGGAAGGATCTTGCTCGACCTTGAGGCGGAAACCTCCCTGCGCGGCCTGCACAACGCAGAAAACGCGATGGCGGCGATGGCCGCGTGCATAGCCTACGGGATTTCGCCTTCGCTCATGCCCGCCGCGCTGCACGGCTACTCGCCGCCACCACACCGCTGCGAGCTGATCCGCACCCTCGATGGAGTCGAATATCTCAACGACTCCAAAGCAACGAACCTTCACGCGCTGCAATGCGCGCTGCGCTCGCAGAACCGTCCCGTCGTCCTCATCGCGGGAGGGAAGGACAAGGGGCTCGACTACTCTCCGCTGCTTCCGATGCTCGGACGGCAGACGATTTCCGCCGTCACCTTCGGCCAGATCGCGCGCCCCCTCGCGGCGCTTTTCAACACTGCCGTACCGACCACCGCCGTCTCCACCTTATCGGAGGCGCTCCATACAGCTCGCTCGCTCGCGCCGCGCGGATCGACGGTTTTGCTCTCTCCCGGAACATCCTCCTTCGACCAATTCAACGGATACGAGCAGCGCGGCGACACCTTCCGTGACCTCGTCCACCAGCTTAGTTAAACCCCGACTCACACCCGCAAAACCATGAATAACGACCGCATCCCCACCCGCCGCCAACCCGTCCGCAAAACCCTTTATGCACGCCTCTTCAACAAGGCGAAGCCGAAGAAGCAGCGTGCCGCCGCCGCGCCAACAGCCGATGAGATGGACGAGGGCGGCATCAATATCTCCCGTTCGCTCACGATCATTTTCGCCATCCACATCGTGGCGATCGGCATGATCTTCATCCACAAGCAATACCTGTCGGGTCGCACTTCCGCGCCCGAAAGCACCGCCTCGGCATCCTTGGTGGAAACACCCGCCGCTGCCCGGCCCAGCAACCATCTCCCCGTGCTCAGCGGCGGCGACAAGCCCTACATGGTGAAAAAAGGCGATAACTACTCGATCATCGCCGCGAAGCATAACGTCAAGGAAAGCGAGCTGCGTGATATGAACTCGGGCACGGACATCCGCGCGGGTGTCGTGCTCCGCATCCCACAGAGCCAGCGCATTGTCGCCGAGATGCCGCCCGAGGTTTCCGCAATTAGGGACCAGGGAACCCCCAGCGACGCCGACCTCGGTCTCGTGGAAATCCTTCCTCCTGTTGAAACCGATGCCGCGCAGCTCATCCGCCCCACCGTCAGCCAGAGTGACGGGGATATCCCGCGCGCCACGCCCGTCGGCTCCGGCCGCACGCACACCGTGAAATCCGGCGAGAACATCTGGCGCATCTCGAATCAATACAAGGTCAGCCAGCAGGAACTCATGGCCGTCAACAATATCACCGATCCGACCAAATTGAAGATCGGACAACTGCTCAAGCTTCCTTAAGTTTCCTAAAGTTTCTTGTATCCCTGCGGGAAAATTTCCGAGTAATTTTTAACAAGTGCTGAGACATAGTTCCACGCTCCTGATCATTGCCGTCGCGCTCCTATGCGGACTCGGGCTGGTCATGCTCGCCAGCACGGGCGTGTGGGTGCGAGGAATGGAGAACCCCTACCACTTCGTCACGCGGCAAGCGGTTATGATCGCGCTTGGCCTGGTAGCCGCCGTCGGCATGGCGAAAGTCCCCGGCGACTGGATTCGCAAACTCACGCCAGCCGCTTATGTAGCCAGCTGCATCCTGCTTGCCCTTTGTTTTATCCCTGGCATCGGCATTGAGGAATTCGGCTCGAAGCGTTGGATCAAGTTTCCCATCGTCGGCCAGTTCCAGCCTTCCGAGGCGGCGAAAATGGTGATCGTGATCGCGCTCGCTTTGTGGTTCACACGCTGGCAGACGGAGGTGCAGACCTTCTGGCGCGGCTTCGTGCTTCCGGGTGCGATCATCGTCATCCCCATCGGCCTGATTGCAGCGGAAACGGATGTGGGCACCGCGCTTTCGCTCAGCGTCGCTGTCGGCGCGGTGATGTTCTGCGTGGGCACCCGGCTGATTTATATGGTTCCCACCGCCCTCGCCGCGATGGCCGGCGCGGCGTGGTTCGTGTACAACAACCCGAACCGCTGGGGCCGCATCGAGGCATGGCTTGATTTGGAAAACCCCGTCCACCAGCTTGATCGCGGGATGCAGCAATGGCGGGCCCTGCTCGCCCTCGGCAACGGCGGCCCGTGGGGCGTAGGTCTTGGCAACGGGGTGGAGAAATTCGGCACGCTCACCTTCGCTCATATCGATTTCATCTTCCCCGTTGTGGGCGAGGAACTCGGCCTACCCGCCACGCTCGGCGTGGTCGTCTGCTACGTCGCGATCGCGGTCGGCGGCATCGGTATCGCGCTACAGGCGCGGCAGATTTTCGAGCGCTGCATCGCCCTCGGACTCACCTGCGTCATCGTCGTCCCCGCCATGGTGAACATCGGCGTCACCACCGCCGTCCTCCCCAATGACGGCCTCCCGCTCCCCTTCGTCAGCTACGGCGGCACCAGCCTCGTCTTCAGCCTCGCCGCCGTCGGCCTACTCATTGGCATCCACCGCCGCTCCCAGGTCCCCGTCGCCAAGGCTTTCCCGCTTGGTAAGGAAGTGCGCCTCGCCGTCCGGCTGTGAATCCCGCATCTGGGATTTTTTCCCGAGAGGCTTGCATCCATTCCCATTCATGCTTGCTCTCCGTTACGAACAGAACTTTTCATAAACGATCTATGCCCAAGATCTGGCACCGTTGGGCTTCATGGGAAAATTGGGTTTTGAGGGTTGAAGTTTCCCCGCCGCCTATCCATCTTCCCGCCCCGCCGCGAACCTCGGCGGCTACTAGCCATGGGAAAAAGCCTCTTTCAAAAAGTCTGGGATTCGCACCGCGTCGGCACCCTCGGGGACGGTCGCACGCAGCTATTTATCGGCACCCACCTCATCCACGAGGTGACCTCGCCACAAGCCTTCGGGATGCTGCGCGATCTGGGCCTTAAAGTGAAATTTCCCCAACGCACCTTCGCCACCATCGACCACATCGTCCCGACCATCAATCAGGACCAGCCCGCCGATCCGCTTGCCGCGGAGATGATCGATGCGATCCGTAAAAACTGCGATGATTTCGGCGTCACTTATTTCGACCTGAAATCCGGCAAACAGGGCATCGTCCACGTCGTTGGCCCCGAGCAGGGCATCACCCAGCCGGGCACGACCATCGCCTGCGGTGACTCGCATACCGCCACGCACGGTGCGTTCGGAGCGATCGCGTTCGGAATCGGCACCAGCCAGGTGCGCGATGTCCTCGCCACCCAGACCATCGCTCTGGAGGAAATGAAAGTCCGCCGCATCGAGGTCACCGGCGACCTCCGCCCCGGCGTTTATGCGAAGGACGTGATCCTCCA
>CAMBTF010000084.1 GCA_945870545.1 Akkermansia muciniphila | reverse complement strand
AAGAAAGCAAAGTTCCCCTTCGCCGCCGACCAGCGCGAGAACTGGGGCTTCATCCCCCGCGAACGCAAAGGCCTGGCACTGGAGGAGCTCAATGAGAAGCAAACCGCCCTCGTGCGCGCCCTTCTCAAGACTGCGCTCAGCGATCCCGGCCTGGAAAAGGTCGATGCCGTGATCGCGCTGGAAGCGTTTCTCGGCGAGATCGAAAAACGTCCCGAGTTCCGAAATCACAAAGCCTATTTCACCTCCGTCTTCGGCGAGCCGAAAGCCGGCGGCACATGGGCATGGCGCTTCGAGGGTCATCACCTTTCGCTCAACTACACTGTCATCGATGGCAAGACGGTCGCCGTCACGCCCTCCTTTTTCGCGGCGAATCCAGGCGAGGTCATCATCGATCACAAGATGAAAGGCACGCGTCCTTTCCATGCCGAGGAAGACCTCGCCCGCGCCCTCGCCATCACACTCGTGGAAAGCGGCAAGGCGGTCGTCTATTCCGAAAAGCCGCCCGCCGAGATCCTTACCGCCGAGGATCGCGCCGTGAAGCAACTGGAACCGGTCGGCGTGAAAGCCAAGGAAATGACCGCCGCCCAGCAACAGGCGTTGAAGGAACTCATCGCCGTTTACGCGAACCGCCACCGCAAGGAACTCGCGGAAGCCGACATCGCGAAAATCAGCGCCGACATGGGAAACCTCCGCTTCGGCTGGGCGGGCGGCCTCAAGCGCGGCGAGCCTTACTACTACCGCATTCAAGGTACTACGTTCCTAGTGGAAGTCGCCAACGTCCAGAACAACGGCAACCACATCCATGCCGTCTGGAGAGACAGCGCCAACGACTTCGGCCGCGACCTGCTGGGCGGGCATGTCGGTGAGGATCATTGAGCACCTACTGGAGAGCCGCGCCTGTGGCCGGCTTCTTCCCCCAACCTACGCAATAAGCCGGCCACAGGCGCGGCTCTCCATTATGCCCGACTATTTCAACCCGGAATCCCCCGTCACCAGCGGTGCCCACAACCTCCCCCATTGGCAACAGGAAGATGTCTGGATCTTCCTCACATGGCGCCTAGCCGATTCCTTGCCGCTCACCAAAATCCG
Organism: Akkermansia muciniphila; assembly: GCA_945870545.1. Taxonomy (GTDB): domain Bacteria; phylum Verrucomicrobiota; class Verrucomicrobiia; order Verrucomicrobiales; family Akkermansiaceae; genus Luteolibacter; species Luteolibacter muciniphilus_A. The sequence goes on along the minus strand of CAMBTF010000084.1, from coordinate 6,077 downwards.
GCAATGGCAGCAGGAACGGCAGAGATTTTTCAACGATAACCCCGAACCATGGAGCGACGAAACCCACATTGCCTACCGCAGGCAATTCACCGATGAGATCGAGGCTTGGCTTGATCGTGGACTCGGGGAGTGTCACCTGAAACTTCCCGCGATACGGGAAATCGTATCTTCCGCATTCAGGCACTTCGACGGGGAGCGATACGATCTCGACAGCTTTGTCATCATGCCGAACCACGTCCATTTGCTCCTCCGCATTCTGGAGCCTCACATGCTGCCTGATATTGTGAGAAGCTTGAAATCGTTCAGCGCAAAACGGGCGAACAGGGAACTCGGAAGGGAGGGGGAGTTTTGGCAGAGGGATTACTATGATCGCTTGATCCGCTCGCCGAAACACTTTCATTGGGCGCGGGGTTATATTGAGCGCAATCCGAAGAATCTGGCGGAAGGGTTGTTTACGGTTTATTTGAAATGAAGAAGAGCTGAGAAGCCGGCCACAGGCGCGGCTCTCCAGTAAGCTCTCCAGTAACGAACATGCTCGATTTCCTTAAAGATTTCCCGCCCGTCCGCGAACCGGAATTTTGGGAACATGCGCCGGGGCTTTCGCTCGCGTGGAACGAATTCGGCGCTCCCCATGGCGCTCCCGTTTTTTACTACCACGGCTGGCCGAGCTCACGTTTGCAGGCGCGGCTTGCCCATCATCTCGCAGCGGAGCGCGGGCTGCGGCTCATCGCGATGGATCGGCCGGGGATGGGGAAATCGACGCTCGTTCGCGACCGCAAGCTGGAAGATTGGCCGGATTTGATGGTGCGTTTTGCGGATCATCTCGGGATCGTAAAATTCGGGCAGCTCGGCGTTTCCGGCGGCGGGCCGTATGTGCTGGCGGGCGCTGTGATGATCCCGGAACGGCTCACCCGTTCTGTCGTGCTCGCAGGGATGGTTCCGCTGCCGCTGTTAGGCCATGGCAGGAGGGGATTGCACCCGCTTTACCGCATGCTGATCCCGCTGCGGAAATTGCCCGCGCCGCTTTTCACCCTCGGGTTTAAAGTCGCCGCGCTCGCCTGCAAATGCCGGCCGGATGTCCCTCCGATGTCGCTTTTGCTGCGCAGCCTCGCCGAAGAGGATAGGGCCATTATCTTGAGGATCCCGGGGATCTGGGACGTGCTCACGAAAAGTTTCATCGAAGGCGTCTGCGGCCCATCCGGAGGGCGGGGCGTGATGACGGATTCAGAAATCTACCTGCGCATGCCCGGCTTCAAGGCGGAGGAAAATACGCACACCATCCACTACTGGCACGGCGCGGATGACAAAAACATCCCGATCTCGCTGGTCGAAAGGCTTTGCGAAATTTTGCCCCGCGCGGAGCTTGAGACCGTGGATGGTCTCGGCCATTTCTCGCTCGCCGTGCTCCGCGCCGAAGCGGCCCTCGATTATCTGAAAGGACGTGCCTGAAACCAAACAAGCCGACGAAGAGCAATGGGTCGATGTCGCCCGTTTCCCCAGCCTAGATGAGGCACAGGAAAACGCCCTCGTCGCGCTCGCGATGGGCGAGGCGATCCGCGTCGATCACGGCGAGGTGCCCGGCGAGTTCGAACTCCGCGTGGAGCCTGCCGCCGCGCCGCGTGTGTCCGAGGAGCTGCGCGAATACGCCGCCGAGGCCGAGGTGAAACTACCGCCGCCCCTCGTTTCCACAAGCTGGTCGCATCATCCCGCCGGCGCGCTCCACTACCTCGTCTGGGCGGCGAGTTTGCTGTTCGTTTTCCACCAACAATCGCAAGATCCCACTCTCGCGGATCGCTACGCCTCATCCAGTATTGGCCTCATCGCACTCGGCGAATGGTGGCGGCCTTTCACTGCGCTTTTCCTCCACGGCGATGGCGGCCACATCCTCGGCAATCTCGCATCCGGCGCGGTCTTCGGTGCGCTGGTTTCAAAATCCATCGGCCCGCGGAATGGCTGGGCGATGATCCTGCTCTCCGGAACCTTGGGCAACGCGATCACCTCTGCCGTCACTTATCCCGAGCCCTTCGTTTCGCTCGGCGCATCCACCGCCGTGTTTGGCGCATTGGGGATACTCTCCGGCATCGGACTGGTGGAAAATTTCCGTGAGGAACTCCGCATGCCATGGATGCGCGTGCTGGCACCGCTGCTCGCGGGCTTGGTCTTGCTAGGCTGGCTCGGCGGCGCGGCACCCGGCGCGGGCGTCGATGTCTTCGGGCACGTGTTCGGATTTTCCGCCGGCGTGCTGTTAGGCGCGGCTTGCCGTTATTTCGATTCCACCGAGGCGGCCCTCATGCGCCGCCCGTAAACCATCTCAAATACCGGCGATGCCATCAGCGTCGTGACGATCGCCATCACCACGAGGATCGAAAACAGCGCCTCGCCGATGATGCCGTGCTGGAGGCCGATGTTGATGATGATCAGCTCCATCAGACCCCGCGCGTTCATCAGCGTGCCGACGGCGAGTGAGGTCGCGTTGTCCTCACCGTTGAGGCGCGCGGCGGCCCAGCAGGCGACTCCTTTTCCGAAAATCGATGCGATCAGGATCACCAGGCCGACGAGCAGCAGCCCCGGATCGACCAGCACATCGAGCTTGGTGTTGAGTCCGGAAAAGGTGAAGAACATCGGTAGCAGGAACACCACCGCGAAGGGTTCGATCTTGCGGCGGATGTCTTCCGCATAAACGCCGCGCGGCATGGCGATGCCCAGGATGAACCCGCCGAACACCGCATGCACGCCGATGATATCCGCATACCAAGCCGACGCGCAGAACAGCGCCAGCGTGACGGCCATCATCGGATGGGAAACCTCTCCGTCTCTCTCCGCCTTGCGGCCCAGCCCGGCGAGTAGCCTTTTCCCCACCGTCAGCATCAACACGCCGTAGAGTATCGAACCGCCGATCGCGATCACCTCCGCGCCGATGCTGATTCCGCCGATCTGCAACGGCTGCGAGGCGCCGAATGACGCCAGCACGATGGCGAGCACGCACCAGGCGGCGGCGTCGTCGATGGCTCCTGCCGCCAGCGCGAGGGTGCCCAGCGGTGTGCCGGAAAGCCCCCTTTCCGAAATGATCCGCGCCAGCATCGGGAACGCTGTGATCGCGATCGCCGCGCCGAGGAACAGCGCTCCCTCGAAATACCGAACCTTCGGCGTGAAGATGCCCGGCACATCGATCAGCCACAGCACCAGCAGCGCGCCCAGGATGAAGGGAACCACCATGCCCGCCACGGAAACGCTCGCCGCGCTGCGTATCCTTGTCCGGAAATGATCTGTGCGGAACTCCAGCCCCACGAGAAACATGTAGAGCCCCACTCCGAGCTGCCCGCCCGCATACAGGATGCCGCGCGATTCCTTGGTGAAAATGAGCTCCGTCGATCCCGGCCAGACCAACCCCAACAGCGACGGCCCGAGCATCACGCCCGCGATCATTTCCCCCACCACCTGCGGCTGCCCGATGCGTTTCGCGGCCATCCCCACCAAACGGCAGACGATCAGGATGATCGCCATCTGCAAGAAAAACGAGGCCGAGAGCGCATGCATGTGCGGAAGAGAATCGATGTTCGGCGGTAGGTAAAGGACGAAGCCTCCCCCTCCAAACCCGCCGTTGCAAGAGAGCCGGGAACAGACTAAAGGAAACCATGCTCGGCGCGGATGCAAAAAGCGGAACGGACGACGCACGCCTGTGGGCGGTCGCGCTCAGCGTATCCGTCGTGCTGAACCTGCTGCTGCTCGCATGGGTCAGCATCGAGGCGATCCAGTCCGAGCTGGCGCGGAAAAATAAGCCGCCGGTTGTCTTCCAGCCCGAGCAGACGGTGCAAATTTTCCCTGAAATGCTGGAGCGCATCGAGGAAGTCCCGGTCGCCGCCGCGAAGCCGCCCGAAGCACCGCCCGAGTTCACCCGCACCTCCCCGGAACAGAAAAGCGCCGAGCCGCCCGCCAGCCGCCGCTACATCGGCGAGCGCAACACCCAAGCCACCAGCGACCGCGCACCTACCTCCGAGGACAACTCCATCTCCCAGGCCGGCCGCGAAGCCCGCCCCGAGGAGGCGCCGGAAACCACCGAAAGCCGCTACCAAGACGGCAAGCTCAACACTCCCGATTCCGTCCCCACTCTCCCCGCCGAGGCCGCGCCCCTTTCCCCGGAACCTCCCGAAATGACAAAAGCGGAGACTGCCAAGGGAGAGAAAAGCCCCAACCCCGGCGATGCCGAAAAGGCCGAAACCGCCATCCGCGAAAAGATTCTCGACGGCCCCAACCCCATCGACACCCCCGTCACGAAAAGCGAGGTGATCGAAGGCATGAAGCCGCGCGAGGAAACCAAAGCCCGCGATGGCGCACCCGATGCCTTGGCCGAGAAAAAATCCGAGGAGCTGCCCAAACCCAAACCCAAGCCTGTTTCGGATCCGGCCTTTACCGGAAACCAGAGCAAGACCGCCATCCAAGGCAATATCTCACGCAACGGCCAAAGCGCGCTCGACGTCTCCGATTCCCCGATGGGTCGCTACCAGGCGCAGATCAGCCGCGCCGTGGAGCTGGAGTGGCAGCGCAACTGCGTGAAGCACCGCGATTTCATCACCCCCGGCTACCTCACCGTCCGCTTCTTCGTGGCCGATGATGGCCGTGTGAAAAGCGTCCAGTTTGTAGGCGACAGCGAGACCGGAGAGGTGCAGAAAGGGTTCACGCTTAATGCGATTCGCAACGCCCCCATCCCGACCATGCCTTCCGCCGTAAAAAAGGAAATGGGCGGCGATGCCCTCGAACTCATCTTCAACTTCTATTTCTAACAGTAACACGCATGGAACTACTCGCAATCAGCGCCACAAAGGCGACCCTGGAATTCATCGATAAGGGCGGCATCTTTATGTATCCGCTCGTCCTCTGCTCGATCACCGGCCTCGCGGCGATCGGCTTTAAAGCGATGTCCCTCGGTCGTTCACGCACTGTCCCGGACGGCCTGGCTCAAGGCATGGCCAACATCAACTCGGGTGACACCGATCCGGTCGTCCGCGAACTGAAGCAGGGCGGCAGCGCACTCGCACGCCTCGGCGCGGTGGTGCTCCGCCATCAAGGCAAGCCCACCGAGGACATCACCCGCGCCGTCGAGTCCTCCGCCCGCGAGGAGGTCGTGAAAATGCACGATGGCATCGGCCTGCTCGATGTGGTCATCACCGTCGCCCCGCTGCTCGGTTTGCTCGGCACCGCCTCCGGCCTCGTCACCATTTTCCAAGGCCTCGGGGAAACTACCGACCACCTCGCCATCGCCCGCGGCATCGCGGAGGCGCTCAATACCACCATCTTCGGCCTCGCCATCGCCGTGCCTTGCGTGATCGCCCACAGCTATTTCACCCGCCGCATCGAGCGCCTCACCGCCCGCATGGAATCCGTCCTCGCCGATTTCGTCTCCGCCTACTCCCACCAAACCCCGCCCGCAAACTGAGATGCAATTCCACCGCGTCCAGCGCCGCCGGGCCGAGGTGCCCATCGTGCCGATGATCGATATCCTGTTCATCCTGCTCGTCTTTTTCATCGTCTCCACGACTTTCAAGAAACCCCGCGAGATCCTCCAGATCGAGCTGCCCACTATCCGCGAAATCCCCTCCGAAACCGTCACCGACACGCGCTCCGTCATCGCCGTAGATGCCACCGGAAACATCACCCTCGACGCCCTCGCTGTCCCCGAGGGCTTGCTCGGAAACTACCTGAAAGCCTACCAGAAACAGAACCCCGGCCGGAAACTTGAGCTCGAAGCCGACCGCCGCCTGCCCCTCGAAAGGTTGTTAGAAATCTGGGACGCCCTCGGCAAAGCCGGCATCTCCATCAACGATGTCCCGGCGCGGATCAAGGTGGGGAAATAGCTTACGAAGCCGCTAGTTTTCAGAAAACAGCCCAATCCTCCCATAACAAGCCTGGCACTCGTGCGAACTCGCTGCTGTTGTGGGTGATCAATGTCAGGCCGTGAGCCAACGCTGTCGCGGCGATCAGCAAGTCGTTGCCACCGATTACTTCGCCGGTTATTTCCAAGTGGTGCCTGGTGTTGGCGTAATGCGAAACGCACTGGGAATCGAATGGGAGACGCGGGT
>CAMBTF010000083.1 GCA_945870545.1 Akkermansia muciniphila | reverse complement strand
AAGGCGGGGATGACCACCGCCCGGACGCTGGAGCTGATCCGCGCTTTCCGGAAGACGAACACGAAGACGCCGCTCGTGCTTTTCACCTACCTGAACCCGATCTTCACCTACGGCTTCGGGAAATTCCAGAAAGACGCGGTCGAGGCGGGGGCGGACGGGGTGCTGTTGCTCGACCTGCCGCCGGACGAGGCTTCGCTCTCTGCGGAACTGGCAGAGAACCACGGCCTTTCCCACATCCGTCTCATCGCTCCCTCGACACCGCCGGAGCGGGTGAAATTCCTCGCGCAGCAAGCAGAAGGATTTATCTACGCCCTATCGCGCAGCGGCGTGACCGGCGGCCACTCCGCTCCATCAGAGACGATCCCGGCGCAGGTCGCCGCCATCAAGGCGCACACCGATGTGCCGGTCTGTGTCGGCTTCGGCATCTCGAATCCGCAGCAGTCGGCGATGGTCGCGAAATCCTGCGACGGCGTGATCGTCGGCTCCGCCATCGTGAAACAGGTGGAGCTGCACCTCACAAACCCGGCCCAAGCGGTGAAGGATTTTACGAAGCCGCTGATCGACGCGATCCGGTGAAACTTCAAACCTTAAACTTTAAACTCCAATCAAGAGTGTCTTGTGTGCCGCCTTGCCTTCGCCAGCCTCCTCCGCAATATTCCGCCCGTCCAAGGATTCTTCCTTAGGATTTAAATTTTAAAGTTTAAAGTTTCCAACCACATGCTCCTACACTTTTACAAAATGAACGGCGCGGGCAATGACTTCATCGTCATCGACAACCGCGATCTCTCCATCTCCCTCGATGAGGACACGATTGCCGCGCTCTGCGACCGCCACCGCGGCATCGGAGCCGACGGCCTGCTCGTCGTGGAGCCTGCGGAAAAGGGCGCGGACTACAAATTCCGCTACTACAACGCCGACGGCGGCGAGGCGGAGATGTGCGGCAACGGCGCGCGCTGCTTCGGATTCTTCACTGCCCACCTTTCGGGGGAGGAGGAACTGCCCGACAGCGTCAGCTTTGAAACGATCGCAGGAACTCTGACGGCGGAAATCATCGGCGACGATGTCCGTATCGCGATGTCCGATCCGAAGGATCTTGAGCTGAATTGCCCAGCGAGTATCGACGGCTTCGCGGGCGACCTGCATTTCGTGAACACCGGAGTCCCCCACGTGGTGAGCTTCGTGGACGACCTGGAAAACACCGATGTCTTCAACCACGGCCACACGATCCGCCACCATCCGCACTTCGCCCCCGCGGGCACGAACGCGAACTTTGCGAAAGTCCTCTCCCCCGGCCACATCTCGATCCGCACCTACGAGCGCGGTGTCGAGGACGAGACTCTCGCCTGCGGCACCGGCATGGTCGCTTCCGCCCTCATCCATCATCTCCTCACCGGTGCGGAATCACCTGTGAAAGTGGATGTCGAGGGCGGCGACACCTTGACCATCGGCTTCGAGAAAATCGGTGAAAACTCATTCTCCAAGGTAACCCTCACCGGCCCGGCTGATTTCGTTTTCGAAGGCGAGATCGAGATCTGATCGCTGCGGCCAGCTGCGGGCGCTACACCGCGGATCCCGGAGTGAAATGACGGCGCGCCTCCGTATCCCATCGAATTTCCGACCTTAAGAACATCCAGGACCGGAGTTCCCTAAATCCGGTCATACCTTCGCTTCCAGCCATTTTCCACGGAAATGTAGCCTCGCGAACACGAGGGCCTGCGTAACCAGATCAAGGCTCAGCACGATCCATACGCCTGTCAGGGAAACCATGTCGAGCCGCGCCAGCAGCCACAGAACGCCGACGCGGAAAAACAGCATGCTACCGAACGCCCGGGTCATCACCATCCTCGTCGCGCCCGCGCCGCGCATGGTCGTTTTCAGGATGATACATGTGGCGAAAAACGGCTGCGCGAACGCGCACACCACCAGCAAGGGTCCGGCAAGATCGCCGTGAAGATCGCTGCCGGGAGCCATCATCCCAATGAGCCACGACCTTCCGAAAAGAAAACAAAGACCCATGAAAAACATGATGCCTACGGCGAGCATCCACGAGAAACGAACGGCCCGGACGGCCATTTCCCTGGAACCCGCGCCGAGGTATTGTCCGGTGAGAGCCGCTGCCGCCGCCGCGATCGCGAAGCCGGGCAGATAACTCATCGACTCCAGGCGCACCGCGATGAAGTGTGCGCCCAGCGCCCCCTCGTTGTTGAGGTTCGAGATCACGCGTAGCCCGTAGGAATGGATCACCCACATTCCCGCGATCTCGACCGCCTGCGGCACGCCGATCCGCCAGATCCGAAGCATCGTCTCGCCATGAAAAAGAAGCCCCTCACGAGTCCAGCGCAGACCTTCTGTTTTTTTCAACGCGAGCATTACCACCACCGTGAGCAAGCCCGCGATCCAGCCGATCACCGTACCGAGCGCGATCCCCTCCACTCCCATCCCGCCGAACGGCGCCGGTCCGAACACAAACAGCGCACTCGTCCCCATATTCACAAGGTTCACCACCACCATCGCGAGGAACGGCGTCTTCGTATCGCCGGAGCCGCGCAAGGCCGCGTTCACCGCGAACATCGCCCCCGCCACCGGCCCGGACCAGGCGAGCATGTGGATGTAGGATTCCGCATGAATCGCCGCCGCCGGACTCAGCCCCATCCATCCGATCAGCGGCACCGTCCCGACCATTAGGATCAGGTAAGCGGCCACGCCTGCCAGCGCGCCCAGCCACATCCCCTGCCCTAGCGCTATGTCCGCGAGCTTAAACTCCTTCGCCCCGACCGCGCGGGAAACAAGCGCCATCACCCCAGTCGATACCGCGCCTTGGAAAATGTAGATAAACCAGCCGACATAACCACCCAGCGCCATCGCATCAAGGATGGCCACCCTTTCCTCGCCCACCGCCATCCGCCCGGCGATGAGGATGTCCGTCGTCCCCACGAAAAACGCCAGTATTTGCTCTAGCAAGGGCCAGAACGCCAGCGTGAGCACCTGCATCGCCAGAGTCATGCCGCCGAGCTTTCCGCCCAACCGGATCTCCTCGACCCGCTCGCTCGCCTCCACCGAAATTCCGGGCTGATCCATCCGCGCGGAGACTGATCCGTCACAAGGCAATCTTCAACCCATCATTCCGCGATCAAAGTGGCGGAATGATCGCAAGCGCCGCTTCGAGCCGGTCAGTGGTCTTGTGGATGGCGCACCAGTTTTGGATGTAGGGCATGTCGAGTTTATCCGTTCCTTGCACAGCAAGGATGTCGGTAACATCCGCTAAATCCTTGTCGCGACCCCACCTAATTTTTTGGACGATGACATCCTCCGCGGTGGGAACCCAGCCCTTGCAGTTCAGGATCGGTATGAAAATTTGCTGCCTCCGCCCGAATTCCTGCATTACGAAAAGGTCATCGAAAAGCTCGAAGAGTTCGATTTTCACGGGCGGCGGGGAGAGCGTTTGTCCGACATGGCGTTTTCCCCATGTAAGCGTGTCGAAGACGGCTTGCTGCTCGAAAATGACAATATCATCGAGAGCCTTGATGATCGCGTTGACCCCACCACCGGTTGTGACCGGAACGAGAAAATCAACATCGCGGGTTGATCGAGGGATTCCATGGGCACCGGCGGCGATGGCGCCGAAAAGCATGTAGGGCACTCCCGTGCTTTCGATCCTCTCCAGAACCTGCGTCGCGATGTTTGCGATGTCCATCAGGCGGCAGGTTTGGTTTTTGAATAGAGGCCGTGCTCACGAACCCGGTCGAGACGATCCAGTCCTTTCCTTACTTCCTGCCATCCGAGGTTTTTATCGTCCGTCCCGAGACGCGCCATGGCGCCCGCGAGCATCATTCCGAACTGGAGTTCGGATTGTTCGAGAACAGCGGAAATCCGTTCTTCCGTAGTCATCGCCCGCGCACGCAGAACTTTCTCCCGGTAGATGGAGTCCTGAAGATCCTTGAGCGCGGTGGGATGGTCGTGGGGATTCGGCATCGGAAACTTGCACAAGCTAGCGTGATCCGGACGGGAATCCAAGAAGCGAATCCGAGCCTATTCGGACGGTTTTTCCGGCGCGGCGGGTTGGGCGGGTGAAGCCTCCTCCGGAGCGGGCTGCGCCGGGATTTCCACGGGCGGGGTGAATGCGGAGATCCCTTCGGGTATGGGAGGCGCGGCGACTCCCGGGCCGGGGCCTTTGTCCATGAATTCGGTGCGGTTTTTCAAGAGAGCATCGATGGTGAATTTGCTCACCTCAAAAGTACGGCTTTCCAGAGCCTTGGTTTTCTCAAGACGATCAGCGAGCGCCTTGAGTCGGTCGTCGAAGATTTTCTGGGCGGCTTCGGCCTCCTCCGCTTTCTCGCCTTCGGGCTTCTTGCGCTCCTTGGCGAGATCGGCCTCGATGGCGACGGTCATCAGGTAGTTATCGGTAGCGGCTGGAGCCTCTGCCCCCTCTTTCGCGGCAGCGGGTTTCGCAGGCTGGAGGGTGATCCTGTAGGTGAAGCCCTCGAAGGTGGTGATGACCGCTTTCTGGAGTTTTTCGGGCGTCGCCTTTTTCTCCACCTCGGCGGCGGGCACGACGTCGTCGAAACGCGAGAATGAGAATAGGGATTTCAGCGGCGTGGTGGCAGCGGCATCCGTCTTCACGCCGGGGTATGCCTCGGTGAAGGCGAAATCTGCGTTTTCATCGGCGCGGGTGAACTCCCATTCCTTCTCATCGGAGCCGGGTTTCGTGACCGAGATCCCCTTGATTTTTTCGACCTTGATGAAGTCCTCGGAAAGCCAGTTCTTGGGATCTTCGGAAAGGGTGCCGAAGACCTCGGAAACGGCATAGAAACCGGATTCGTCTGAGTGATTACGGACGAAGCGACCCGTCGCCCCGCCGCCGAAGGGCGAGTTCGATGCCGCCGCATCCAGGTTTTTTCCGAAGGATACCTTCGCGAGTTCCTTTCCGGATGAGTCCTTGAAAACGGCGGTGAGGCCGCGCGTTTCCGCAGCGGAGGATTTCTCATCCATGCCGAAGCGCGGGGCGAACGACGGACCGGCCTCGATACCCTGCGCAACCTTCAGCTCGGCGAGCGTGCGGAGCAGGTCATTGATGTTGCGGCTGTTGGCGGGGAAGTTGTCGCGCTGGGCAACCGTCCATTTTCCATCTTTCGAGGCTAGCGTGACGGATTGTTCCGCACCGGAGATCTCGATGGTCTCGGCTTTGTCGGCGGCAAAATCGGCAAGCAAGGTTTGTCCGGGCGTGCGGTTTGTAGCGTTCTTGTCCTGACCGGAAGCGGATTGTTTCACGAGATAGATGGATGCGCCGAGAACGAGTGCGACGATCCAGAGGATGATGACGGTGCGGGGTTTCATGTTTTTCTGTCGAAAATGTTAGAAGTTATCTGTTATTGGTTCTTGGTAAGAGGATGTCCATTTAACGGATAACCTCTAACTTCGAACTCTATCTCGCGCGGGTGGAGGATCGGCGTTTCAGGAAGAGACCCAGGCCGACAAGGATGACCAGCGCCGGCATGGCGGCGACATTGAGGAGGGTGATCTTACCGCCCAGTTTGTCTTTCTCTCGGCGGAGTTCCTTTTGCTGCTCGCGGATGAGGCGGGAGTAAACCACACGCTGTTCCTGCAGTTTTGCAATCTCCGCTTTTTGTTCGGGTGTCCCAAAAGGGCTGGAGGATTCGCCACGCTGCGCCTGTAGCTCCTGCAGCTTGTTGATGGCTTCGCTCTGCTTCTGCTCGAACTCCTCGATCTTGCCTCCGACTTTCTTTTCAAACTCAGCTTCCATCTCCTTGATGACCGTGAACGGCTTGCGTGTGGCGGCGCGGGAGCGCGAGCCAATCAGGTATTTCGAGCCGACTGCCTGATCCAGTAGGTTAAAAAGCAAGCTAGCGTTACCATTCATGGGGGTGGCCATCTGCATACCGCCGAAGTTCTGGACGTTGTAGGCGAAGCGGTCGTAGAAAGCGTCGATATCCGCGATGAGGAACACGTTGCCAGGCTTGACGGCCTCTTTCAGGGATTCGTCCTTGGGTTTCTCGACCTCTTCCTTTTTCTCCTCCGTTGGGGCTGGCTCGGGTTCCTCCGCCTTGGGCTTGCCTTCCGGGAAAGCGGTTTTGAAATTTCCGGAGAGGTGGGTAATCAAATCATAGGCAGTGCCGTCCGCCTTCAGGCTGGTGTCGAGCGAAGGATCTAGGCGCGAGGCTTTCGTGGGATCGACGAAGCCGGCTCCTGTGGAGGAACGGACGAGGGAATTCGTGGAAACTCCGCCGCCAGACGTGCGCTTGAAGGCGCCGGGAAGGTAGAGCGTGATGGAATCGATGGCCTTGGTGATGATGTTGTCCTTTTGCGGCATCGCGCTCTGCGGGAGACTAAGGACAGCAATGCCCTTGCGCTCGCCGCCTAGAAGGGTGGCGTGGATGGGATCCGCCAAGACCTTGTCGGAGACGAACTCCAGGCCCCATGCCGAAAGCAATGTCGGGAGAGTGGAGGAGACCGGCGCGCCGCCGGGTTGGCCGGTCATCGGGTTCGGCTGTCCGCCGAGCATCTGTGCGGCAACAGAAAACGCGTCAAGGCATGCGACCACCGTGCCGCCGTTGAGCAGGTATTGATCCACCAGGAACTCCGCTTCCTTCGTTATCTCTGCTGGGTGGAAAAGGAACAAGACCTTGATCTCATTCGGGTCGATTTTTTCCGGTGTCATGCCCAGATCCCGGAGGTCGAAGGATTCCTTGAGCTGTTGGTAAATCACCCACGGCTGCAGCGGCTGCTGGCCGGGCATCATCGCCGGCATACCGGCAAGATCGAAGGCGGACATGATGCCAATGACGGGTTTCACGGGCGTGGTCACCTCGGCGATGGCCTTGGAAATCTGGTATTCCAGCATCGTTTCCTCACCGGGATTCAGGAATGGCAGCACCACCTTCTTATCCAGGGCGGAGACGGCGATGCCGAGGTAAAGGGTTCCTTGTTCGTCGATGGAACGGATGCCGTCTAGATTGGCCGAGTCCTCCGCATCGGTGTCAGGCTCCGGATCGATGTTCTCGATGCGAATTTTGTCATTCGAAAGGTTCTTATATTCCTTGAGCAGATCGTCCACGCGGCGGATGTGCAGCTTGAGCTGGCCGGGTGTGTAGTCGGCATTACGGGATGCGTAGTAGCGGATGACCACCTTGGTATCGAGCTCCCCGAGGATGGATTTCGTCCCGTCGGAAAGGGTGAAAACTTTGT
>CAMBTF010000082.1 GCA_945870545.1 Akkermansia muciniphila | reverse complement strand
GTGCGCCCGGAGTGCAGCCTCGTGACGCTGATTTTTTCCTTCCGCAGGATCTCCGTGAGTCGGTTCGCGCCGTCCTTCATGCGGACGAAAACGAGCACGCGCGCGAACGCCTCGTCTTTCAGCAACGCCAGCAGCAGCGCGTCCTTGAGGTGCGGCGGGACTTCGTAAACCGCCTGTTTCACGGTGTCCGCCGGGTTGTTTTTCGCGCCGACCTGCACCCGCTTCGGCTCGTGCTGGAAGCGCTTCGCGAGCGATTCGACCTCGCGTGGGAAGGTGGCGGAAAACATCAGGGTCTGGCGGCGTTTCGGGAGGGCGGCTACGATGGTCTCGATGTCCGGCAGGAAACCCATGTGGAGCATGCGGTCGGCTTCGTCGAGGACGAGCACCTCGAGCCGCGAGAAATCGAGCTTGTGCCGCCCTAACAGATCGATGAGCCGGCCGGGCGTGGCGACGATGATGTTCGCCCCTTTGCGCGCCGCGCGGATCTGCGAGTTTTCATCCACCCCGCCGTAGATCGCGGCGACGCGGATGCTGAGGTGCCGGCCGTAGGAATGGATGCTTTCCGTGATCTGGATGGCGAGCTCACGGGTCGGTGCGAGGATCAGGGCGAGGGTGCCGTGGAGTTTGTTCTCCGCTTTCCGCAGGGAAAGCCGGTGCAGCATGGGCAGGACGAAGGCCGCCGTCTTGCCGGTGCCGGTCTGGGCGATGGCGGTGATGTCGTCGCCGTGCATCACCTTCGGGATCGCGGCGGCCTGCACGGGGGTCGGGCGGGCATAACCGACTTTTTTAATGGCGCGGAGGATCCCCTCCTCCAATCCGAATTCGCTGAATGGCATGGAGCGATCCTAGACTCACACCTGCGGCGCTGGCACGGATTTAAATCACAGCCTCATGCGCTCCGGTCAGCGGTCGGCAAACTCACGGCCAATCCATAGTTGCGAATGGGCACTGGGGGCTTCGTTCAGAAATCCCTGCGTCCCTGGAGGGCGCGGATCAGCGTGAGTTCGTCGGCATGCTCGAGGCCGCCGCCGGCGGGGAGTCCTTGGGCGATGCGGGTGAGCTTCACGGGTTTTCCGCGCATCATGTCGGCGAGGTAGTTCGAGGTGGCCTCGCCTTCCACATCGGCCCCGAGGGCGAGGATGATTTCCATGCCGCCGCCGTTTTCCACGCGCCGCATCAGCGAGGGAATGTTGAGGTCTTCGGGGGAAACGCGGTCGAGCGGCGAGAGTTTTCCGCCAAGGCAATGGTAGCGGCCCTTGAACGCGCCGGATCTTTCCAGCGGGATCACATCGGTCGCCTGTTCAACGACGCAAAGGATGGAGTTGTCGCGTTTCGGGTCGTCGCAGATATCGCAGCTTTGACGGGTGGCGAAGAAGCCGCAGGCGGAGCAGGCGATGATCTCCTCCTCCGCTTTCACCAGCGCCTCGGCGAGGACTTTCGGCTCGGCCTTGCGGTTCTGGAGGAGCCAGACAGCCATGCGCTCCGCGCTGCGCGGGCCGATGCCGGGGAGGCGTTTCAGCTCGTCGATGAGGGCACGAACGGGGATGGGGAAATCAGCTCGCGCCATGGTCTTTCGATTGGGGTTTATCCACGGGCAGGACGTGGTTGGTGGTGTAGAACATGGCGCAGAAACCCGACCACAGGACGGCGACGAGCGCGACCCCGATCTCCGGCTTGTGGGCGGCCAGCAACAGCACCGGCCCCCATGCGAGGGTCAGCGCGAAGGTGAGGCTCCAGACCACCATTCTGCGCCACAGGCCGGGGACGTTGAGGATGACGGCGGGGAGAAGAAACGCCAGCAAGGCGGAGCCGCCCCACAGCGCGATGGGGCCGAGGGATTTCGCGGGAGCTGCCATGCTTTGCGGCGCGAGGAGGCCTTCCAACAGACCGTCCACTTTCCCCATCAGCCCGAGGAAACTCAGCCCCGCCGCCAAGGCCAGTGCCATCACCCCGGCGGAAAAAACCGCCAGGCCGATATGCGGGTGGTCGTTGGGCTTCTCCTTCATCCAAGGATTTCCAGGAGTTTCTCCGTGTGGCTCAGCGGCGAGACCTTTTCGAGCACCGCCTTGATGCGTCCATCCGGGCCGATCACGAACGTGCTCCGTTCCACGCCCATGAATTTTTTCCCCATCATCGACTTCTGCACCCACACGCCGAAAGCCCCGCAGACCGCCTTATCCGGATCTGCGATGAGCGGGTAAGGCAGTTGCCGTTTCGAAATGAATTTCTTGTGACTCGCCGCGCCATCCGCGCTGACGCCGAACACGCGCGCCTTGCCCTTGAGTTCCGCCCAATGGTCGCGCAGCGAACAAGCCTGAATCGTACAGCCCGGCGTGCTGTCCTTCGGGTAAAAAACCAGCACCACCGTCTCCCCTAGCAACGCCGAGAGCGTGAGTTCCGTTTCCGTTTCCCCGTCCACCACCATTGCGGTGAAATCCGGTGCCATCTCGCCAACCTTAGGTTTCATGCGCGGAGCATCACCGCGCCGCGCGGACGAATCAACCCCGCTTATTCGGATACCTCGGGCGGCAGGAAGGTTTTCCCGCCCGGCTGACATTGCGGTTGTATCACGGGGGCCAGCGGTTAGGTTTTTCCCGATACACACACCGAACTGAACCCACTTTGACGCGTTACCTTTCCATGTTCCTGCTCGCCGCCCCCGCGCTCTGCGCCCAGGGAACCGCGCCGGACGTGAAAAAAAACCCGGTTTCCCTTTTGCCGAGTGGCAGCGTGCTTAAGGGCGTGCTGATCCCGCGCTATGACAAGGAGCGCAACCTCGTGGGCGACATGAAGGCGGAGACCATGACCCTGATCGACACCGAGCGGGTGCAGGGCGAGAACGTGCTGATCCGTTTGTTCAACCGCGACCGCAGCCTGCGCGGGAAAGTGAAAATGGAGAACGCGTTGTTCGACCAGGCGAAGTCGCGGCTGTTCGCGAATGAGCCCGTGGAAATCACCGCCGACAGACTAGTTGCCCGGGGCGTCGGGCTTGTGTATTCCTTGCGGGAAGGCAAGGGTTTTCTGAAAGGCCCCGCGAGCACCTGGATCTCCGCCCCTCCCACCGCTACCTCCATGATCAGCAGCCCCTTTTCCGCCGCCGCGCTCGTCGCTTTCTGCCTAGCGCCTTCACCACTCATCGCCCTGCCACCTCCGTTCGTTTCCGAAGAGGAAATCGCCGCGATCAAGGCCGACTCCGCCCCCGCGAAACCGGAGGCGGACAAACGCTCCGCCACCACGCAGGCGAGTTTCAACGAATCGGTCGAGCAGGGAAACAAGGCGTCTGCCGCCGCGCTAGAGTTCATCAGCACCAGCGAAATCAAGACCGTCGCGATGCAGGAACCCGGAGCTAAAGAAGAGGCCAAGCCGCTCGAAGTGAAGCCCGGCCCCGACGACACCCTGATTACCTGCGACGGCGGGATGTATTTCGACTCCGACGAGGGAATCCTCGTTTACCTCGGGAACGTGAAAGTCACCGACCCGCGCTTCAACCTCAGCGGCGCGCAGCAGCTCAAGGTCTTCTTCGAGAAAAAGCCGGAAAAAAAGAAAGCGAAGAAGGATGACAAGAAACCGGGCGGCATGGGCAACTTCGGCGATGTGCAGAAAATCATCGCCGAGGGCGCGGTGCGGATTGACCAGAAGGGTGTCAACGGCAAAGAGCCGATTCAGGCCAGCGGGCGCATTCTTACCTACAATATCCCCACCGGAGAGATCATCATCCACGGCGGCTTCCCATGGGTGAAACAAGGCACCTTATTCAACCGCGCCAAGGAACCAAACCTCACTCTCCGCCTCCTCACCAGCGGCTCCTTCTCCCTCACCCCCGGCAACTGGGAAATGGGCGGCAACCTGAACCTCAAGGGCAACTGACCTCTTTCTTAGGGTTTAAAATTTAAAGTTTAAAGTTTTCCGAAGTGCACGATCCCGGCTCCACCTGCAAGAACACCGAAACCGCCGTCCTGTCCGCACAGGGCTTGCGCAAAACCTACGGCGGGCGCGCCGTGGTCGATGGCGTTTGCATCACCGTCCAGCCGAAGGAAATCGTCGGCCTGCTCGGCCCCAACGGCGCGGGGAAAACCACCTCTTTCTACATGATCGCCGGCCTGATCCCGGCGGAGGACGGCACGGTGCACCTCAACGGTGAGAACATTTCCAAGCTGCCCATGCACCGCCGCGCCCGCCTCGGCCTCGGCTACCTGCCGCAGGAGGAATCCGTGTTCCGCAAGCTCTCCGTCCTCGATAACCTCCTCGCCATCCTGGAAACCCGCCCCGGCCTCTCCCGCGCCGACCAGAAAGCCCGCGCCCACGATTTGCTCGACCGCTTCGGCATCACGAAGCTTTCCACCTCGCTTGCCATCACGCTTTCCGGCGGTGAGAAGCGCCGCCTCGCCATCGCCCGCTCCCTTTGCTCCGATCCGAAGGTGCTGATGCTCGACGAGCCCTTCGCCGGCATCGACCCCATCGCCGTCGAGGACATCCAGCGCATCGTCCGCGAACTCCGCGAAAAGGACGGCCTCGCCATCCTCATCACCGACCACTCGGTGCGCGAGACCCTCTCCATCACCGACCGCGCCTTCCTCATCCACGACGGCAAGGTCATCCTCGAAGGCGCTTCCGAAGAACTCGTCAACGACCCCATCGCCAAGAAATACTACCTCGGCGAGGATTTCAGGATGTGAGCGCTCACACCGTGCAGATCCGCACGGCCTCGCGGAGGCTGGCGAGTTTGTCCGGGTTTTTCGGGATGAATTCCTGGCCGACGTAGCCCTTGTATCCCGTGGCGGAAATGGCGCGCATGATGGCGGGGTAATGGAGTTCCTGGGTCTCGTCGATCTCGTGGCGACCGGGGCAGCCGCCGGTATGGTAGTGGGAGAAATGCGGGTGGTGGGCGCGGATCGTGGCGATGACATCGCCCTCCATGACCTGCATGTGGTAGATGTCGTAAAGCAGCCGGAAATGCGGGCTGGCGATCCTTTCCGAAAGGCCGACGCCCCACGCGCTGTGATCGCACATGTAGCCGGGATGATCGACCCGCGAGTTCAGCAGCTCCATCACCAGCGTGATGCCGAGCTTCTCGGCGAGGGGCAGGATGCGCTTCAGCCCGACCGCGCAGTTTTCCAAGCCCTGCTCATCGTCCATGCCATCGCGGTTGCCGGAAAAGCAGATCAGCTGCTTTGCGCCGACCTCCGCGCAGTCCTTCAGTTTCCTCTCATAAACGTCCACCAGCGCATCGTGGTGTTCTAGGCGGTTGAAGGCTTTCTCGATCATGCCGACCTTCACGCCGTCCTTGGTGACGGTGGTGGGAAAGGTCACCACCGCGCAGTCCAGGCCGTGTTTGCGCAGCGTCGCGAAGTCGGATGTTTCTAGTAGTTCGATGGAGCCGATGCCCATGCCTTTCGCCGCGACGCAAAAATCCTCCAGCGGGATGTCAGCGTAGGGCCAGCGGCAGACAGAGTGGTTGATCGGGTTGGATACGCTCATGGAGAGATGCTGGACTTGGTCCTCGCGAGTGGCAATCCAATGAATCGGCTATGGCTCTGGAGCCTTCAGATCACATCCTTTCGTTCATCACGCATTGGACTCGGCATTCACAGGCGCGGCTTTTTCGGCAATTACTTTTGGAAACAGTCTAAATGAGCTCGCCAACCGGCAGGTGATGGGAAAGCACCGAGATCAACGGGCAAATGGTGCCTTTTTTCCGAGCGGATATGCGCAGGGTTTCTGCTTTTCCAGAAGGTTGCTTCGGGTGTAGTGTGTGGTATGAAAAAAATCCTAGCCGCCGTTGATTTCTCAAACTCTACCGCCGGAGTGGTGAATACCGCCGCCGAAATGGCTAAGGCCTTCGGTGCCGAGCTGCACCTGCTCCATGTCATCGAGCCAGAGCCGACCTACACGGCCTACGGCTTCACACCGGATGAGTTCCCCGCGATCCAAACCTTTCACCAGGACACCCGTGCCCGCGCACAAAAGACCCTCGATGAAACCGCCGCGAAAGCGGCCACTCCGGATCTAACGCCCATCACCCACCTCAGCGACGGCAGTCCGCTCCATGTTCTAGCGGAAGCGGTGAAAACCATCGGCGCGGATCTCGTGGTGCTTGGTTCACACGGCCACGGCATCGTCGCCTCGCTGCTGCTCGGCAGTGTCGCGGAGGGGATGGTGCGGAAATCCATCGTGCCCACCCTCGTGGTGCCCGCAGGGAAAGCGGAAGGCGTGTGACTCAGAAATCGCTGTCCGGATGTAACTGGTGGTATTTGATCGCCTCCACCGCGACGGCGGCCGCGGTGCCGAAGATCGTTTCCACGCTGGCGGTGCGCGGCACCTGCGCGGCAGGGCGGGCAAGGCCGAGGATAATCTGGCCGTAATTCTGCGCGCCACCGAGATGCTGGAGCAGCTTCATGGAGATATGGGCGGCATCGAGGTTCGGGAAAACCAGAACGTCCGCGATGTCACGGCTCGCCGCGTCGGGCAGTTTCGTTTCCGCCGCGCAGGGATCGACCGCCACATCTGCCTGCAGCTCGCCGTCGAGGCGGATATCGAGAAACTCCCGGGTGATGCGATCCTGCGCCAGCGCGGCGGCCGCGGCGACCTTTCGCGCCTCGGGCGTGGTCGAGGAGCCTTTCGTGGAGTGGCTCAGCAGGGCGACATGCGGCGTGCGCCCGAGGAAATGGTGGGCGAGCTTCCCCGTCTCGATCGCGATGGTGGAGAGCAGTCTGACATCGGGATCGGGGTTCAGTCCGGTATCTGCAAGGAAAATCACACGATCCTCGCCGAGCAATGGAAAATGTGGAGCCATTAGAACTGTCACGCCGAAGATGCGGTCGATGCCAGCCTGCGGCTTTATGTTGTGGAGTAGGGCGCGAAAATAGGAAGCCGGTATCGCTTGGTTGCCGCCGACAATGGCGTCCGCGTGGCCGTATTGCACCATCATCGTGCCGAAATAGTGGGGGCGGGCGATGGTTTCCGCCGTATCTACCTGGCCGCTCGCACGGTAGCGCGCCATGTTTTCCGCCCGTTTCACGAAAAGAGGCAGATCCGATGAGGTCTTAGGATCGATCACGCGGACGAAATTGAGTGAGACGCCATGTTCCGCAGCGAGCGCCCGGATGCGCGCCACATCACCTAGCAGGATCGGCGCGACGGCCTCCAGCGCGACCAACCGCGCCGCTGCTTGAATCACGCGGATATCCTCGCCCTCAGTGAATACGACCCGTTTCGGATGGT
>CAMBTF010000081.1 GCA_945870545.1 Akkermansia muciniphila | reverse complement strand
TGTCCGCAGGGAAGCGGACGCTGTGAAACCTCACCGCAGGGAAACTTCCCTCAGGCTGGCCACGACCCAATCCGCTCCCGCCGCCACGAGTTGGTCCGCGGAAAATTGTCCGGTCGCGACCGCAAGGCATTTCGCGCCGACGGCGTGGGCGCAGGCGATGTCCTTGGGCGTATCGCCAATGACTAGGGTGCGTTCTGGGCCGTAGGCTTGGCCGGTGTGGGCCAGAGCGCGTTCTAGAGCGATGCGGCCGAGAAGGTTCCTGTCCGCCCGATCCGATCCGTAGGCGCCGAAGGCGAAATGATGATCGAGGCGGTAATGGCGGAGCTTAATCCAGGCACCTTGCATCGTGTTTCCCGTCAGCAGCGCGGGCTTCGCATGCGGCGCTCCGGCGATGTCCTGGAGGAGCTCGACCACGCCATCGAGCACCCTGCCTTCCGCCGGATTTGATGAGAGGCTGGCCTCAAGATGGATGTGATATGTTTCGAAAAACCGATGCGTCCGCTCGGCGCAGGGTGCCGTGCTGAAATGAGTGTGGAGGTTTTCCAAAATCCCAAGATCCGTGGAACCCGCGAGATCGAGCGGCGGGCCTTCGTTTCCGAAAACCTCGATGGCTGTTTTCCGCAGCGCGGCCATTCCTTTGCCGCCCGTATCGATGAGGGTGCCGTCGATGTCGAAAAGCAGGAGCAGGGGAGCGGCATCGCTCCGCAGGCTGTCGTTGAGATCGCGGATTTTTCCCGGCATCACTCAGCGGGTTTCGCTTCCGCCACTTCAGATACCTCTGCGGATATCTCTTCGGCGGCCGCTTCGGGTTCGTCATCGATGATGATGGAGGAGGATTCGTCTTCGTCGTCGTCGATTTCCTCTTCCTCCTCTTCCTCGTCGGGTTCGTCCTCCTCCATGAGTTCGCCGTGGAAGAGATGGAAGTGGCGCTTGCGCTGGTGGGCGGGCAGCGGCGAAAGGATCATCGCGACGGCGCGACCGCTGAGACGAGGCGGTTGATCGACGTTGGCCATGGTCTTGAGGTCTTCAATGATGCGTTTCAGCATCACGAAGCCGAGTTCCTTGTGGGCATTTTCACGTCCCTTGAACTGGAGGACGAAGCGCACCTTATGGTTGCCTTCGAGGAAGGTTTCCGCGCGGCCGAGCTTGATGTTGTAGTCGTGCTGGCCGGTGCCGACCCGGAACTTCACCTCTTTCATCCGCGTGGATGACTTGGACTTACCCTTCTTGAGCTTCGCTTGGGTGTATTTGTATTTCCCGTAATCGATGATTTTGCACACCGGCGGATCCGCCTGGCCGGCGATCTCCACGAGATCCAGCCCCACGGACTGCGCCTTGGCGAGAGCCTCGCGCGATGACATCACGCCGAGCTGCTCCCCGTTCGCGTTTACGACACGCACTTTCGGTGCGCGGATCCGGTCGTTGATCCGTGTCATGTCACGGAAACGGCCCCTGTTGTTGTTTTTCTGCGGCTTGGCTATGGCTTTATCCTTTGTGTGTTAGAGGGTGACGTCCGGAAACAAGTGGCGGCGATTGTGCCGCGCGGATCCGGTCCATCGGGAGAATACTGGAAAACATGGAACGGCAAGTCATGGAAAAGAGACGAGGAACCCGCACCGGAAAAATGAACCGGTGGTGATGGGGGCGGGCTTGCGTTCCGTGGAAATCATAGGCTTGTGCCTCATCGCCTTGTGACGGGCGCGGGCTGCTTTACTGGGATCAGATAAACGATCCAGCCGCTTCCGCGCAAGGATGAAATTTTCCGCGCTTTCCGCAGATCAGATAAAAAAACAACCGCAGATGGACGCAGATTCACGCAGATGGAAGAGGCTGAGACTGGAGAAAAACATCTTGTGGCGAAGTTTGTGGCTCAAGTCGGGAAAAATCAGTGCCTATCTATGATTTTCCATTCACGTCGATCTGCGTCCATCTGCGGTTCATTCCTTCTTTCTCAAAATCCTCCACGATTACCGCAGAGGACTTCAAAATCAGATCCGCGTTTTCCTTAAACGCAAGGCATTCAGGATCACCGAGACGGAGGAGAAACTCATCGCCGCACCCGCGATCATGGGGCTCAGGAGAATTCCGAAAAACGGATAGAGCACACCCGCGGCGATGGGGACGCCGACGGCATTGTAAACGAAAGCGAAAAAAAGGTTCTGGCGGATGTTGCGCATGACAGCGCGGCTGAGGCGGATGGATTTGGCGATGGCCAAGAGGTCGCCTTTCACCAGGGTGATGGCCGCGCTGCCGATGGCAACATCGGTGCCGGCACCCATCGCGATGCCGACGTCCGCGGCGGCGAGGGCAGGGGCGTCGTTGATTCCATCGCCCGCCATGGCGACGACCGCACCCTGTTGCTTGAGCTTGCGGATGAGCTCGATCTTATCCTGCGGCATGACCTCGGCGTGGACTTCATCGATCCCGAGTTCGCGTGCGACGGCCTCGGCAGTGGCGCGGTTGTCGCCGGTGCACATGATGATTTTCAATCCCATTTCGTGAAGTGCGCAGATCGCTGCGGCGCTGGATTCCTTGATCGGATCGGCGATGGCTAGGATGCCTGCGAGTTCGGTGCCGATTCCGACCCATACGACCGTCCTGGCCTTTTCGCGCAACGCTTTGGCGCGCTGTTCCCAATCACCCACGATGGCGATGCCGTGTTCGGAGAGGAAAGAGGATTTCCCGATCCTGACCGCTTTCCCATCGACGATACCGGTCACGCCGCCTGCGGTGATGGATTCGAAATCGGTGACGGGAAAAAGCTCGATGTTAGATTCTTTCGCGGCATCCACCACGGCGCGGGCGAGCGGATGTTCGCTGGGCGACTCGATGGAAGCGGCGAGCCGGAGCAGGGCATCGCTTTCATAGCCGGATGCGGGGATGACATCGGTGACGCGCGGTTTACCGGCTGTTAGAGTTCCGGTCTTATCGGTGACGAGATGCGTGACCTTTTCCGCCAGTTCGATGGCACCCGCGTTTTTCACGAGGATTCCCATGCCCGCCGCGCGGCCCACACCGACCATGATCGACATCGGCGTCGCCAATCCGAGTGCGCAAGGGCAGGCGATGATGAGCACGGAAACGGCGTTGACGAGAGCGAACGCCATCGCGGGCGCGGGGCCGAAGATCGCCCAGACGATGAATGTGACCACCGCCGCCGCAACCACGATGGGCACGAACCAACCCGCCACGGTATCGGCGACTTTTTGGATCGGCGCCCGGCTGCGCTGGGCTTCCGCTACCATGTGGACGATCTGAGAAAGCAGCGTATCGCTGCCGATTTTTTCCGCGCGCATCACGAAACTTCCGGTCTGGTTCAGGGTCGCGCCGATCACGGGGTCGCCTTCTTTTTTCGCGATCGGCATAGGCTCGCCGGTCATCATGGATTCGTCGAGGTTGCCGCCGCTTTCAGTGATCGTGCCGTCGATGGGAACTTTCTCGCCGGGACGGACTCGGAGCAGGTCGCCGACCGCGATCTCATCGACCGGCACGTCTTCTTCTTTGCCGTCGCGGAGGCGATGGGCGGTTTTCGCGGCGAGGCCGATGAGGGATTGGATGGCCTCACCGGTGCGGGCGCGGGCTTTCGCCTCTAACAACTGACCGAGCAGAACCAGCACCGTAATCACCGCTGCCGCCTCGAAGTAGAGGCCGACCTCGCCGTGTTCCTTGAACGATTCCGGAAATACGCCGGGCGCGAGAACCGCCACCGCGCTGTAGAGGAACGCCGCGCCGACGCCCGTGGCGATGAGGGTGAACATGTTGAGGTTCCATGTTTTCAGGGAAACCCATGCCTTGGTGAAAAACATCCCGCCCGCCCATAACACCACGGGGATCGTGAGGATGAACTCGATCCATTTCGTGATGTCTTTCCGGAAATGCACGCCCGGGATCATGTGCCCCATCGCGAGGAAAAAGACAGGCAGCGTGAGTGCGGCGGCGATCCAGAATATACGGTTCAGTGCCCTGATCTCCTCGTCTTCTCCGTCGTCCGTGAGCAAGGGATTCCTTTCCAACGCCATCCCGCACTTCGGGCAATCGCCCGGTCTGTCGGACTCCACGCCGGGACACATCGGGCAGAAATATTTCGCGCCGGAGGATGGTTTCACATCGGCCTCTGCCGAATGGCCGTGGCCACGGCAGCAGGATTTCTTTTCATGGGGAGTGTTCATGGACGTCTGGAGGCGCAATGATAGCAGGATTCCGCAACAAAGCGCAGGGGGTAAGCCCCCACCTTGACGGCAACTGGATCAAAGTGCAGGCTAACTAATCTTAGAGATCATACAGCAATATTTTGAACCTGTTCCGGATCATCCTTTCCGCCTTCCTTTCGCTTCTCGTGGCGCTGCCGCTCTGCTGCTGCAGCGCGAGTGCGGAGCATGTGAAAAAGTCGGCGGGTTGCTGCCAGACGAAACAGGAATCCGGTGGATCGGAGCACGGCCCCAAGCTCTGCGCCTGCGAATCGCATGACGCCAAGGACAAGCCCGAGAAGGTGCTCCTCCCAGCCGACGGTGTGACGGACATTATCACCCCGGATTCTGAGCAGAACGTCGCGCCGGTTCTCCGCAGCATGACGACGATCTCCGCCCCTCGGCCTTGGATCATCGACGATCCGGTGGGCGATGTTTTCGCGCAATACTCGCGCTGGATCATTTGATTTCCTGACCATCCTCGCTCGCTTGTACCGGTGATTCATGCCGTCGGCTCCACGTGTCCCGCATTCCGGCGCACCTCCATCCCCACCCGACGGGCATAATACCCCATTGCAATTTCTTCCGAGACAAACGCCTCATTTTCCCATGAAACCATTCCTTTTTCTCCTGCTCACACTGATCCCCATCCACGCGAAAATTGTGGAATACGATCTCACAGTCGCCGAGGAACCCTGGGCACCCGCCGGCCTGAAACCGATCCGCGCGCTTACGGTCAACGGCGGCATTCCCGGCCCGACTCTGAGGTTCCGCGTTGGCGACACGGCTCGCATCACCGTCCACAACCGCCTCAAGCGCGAGGAAACCTCCGTGCATTGGCACGGGCTACTTGTCCCCAACGCGCAGGACGGTGTGCCCTACCTGACAACGCCTCCGATTAAAGCCGGCACCAGCCGTGTCTTCGAGTTTCCCCTGAAGCACCCCGGCACCTACTGGTATCACAGCCACACCGGACTCCAGGAACAGCTCGGCGTGTATGGCTCGATCGTCGTCGAACCACGCGGGGGAGAATCCATCCGTGCCGCTGCGGAGCACGTCCTCGTCCTCTCCGATTGGACACGTGAAAACCCGAACAATATCATGCGCACGCTGATGAGCGGAAGCGACTGGTATGCAATTCGCAAAGGCAATGCTCAGTCCATCTCGGGTGCAATGAAAGCCGGGGCGCTCGGGGATTTTTTCCAGCGCGAACGCAGCCGCATGGCTCCCATGGATGTATCGGATATCGCTTACGACGCCTTTCTCGTGAACGGCCAGAAACAGGTCGAACTCGGCGGAAAGCCCGGCCAGAAAATCCGGCTGCGGGTCATTAACGCCGCCGCCTCCAGCTATTTCTACCTCAGCTCCTCTGCGGGGGCGATGAATGTCGTCGCTGCTGACGGCCCGCCGGTTTCCCCGGTGAAGATGGAACGCATCCTGATGGGCATGGCCGAGACCTATGACATCATCGTGACGGTGCCGAAATCCGGCAAATGGGAATTTCGCGCCACTTCGCAGGACGGCAGCGGACATGCGTCGGCGTTCTTTGGCAGCGGGGAAATCCACCCTGCGCAAGACCCGCCGAAGCCGAACCTTTACTCGATGGATCACATGCTCTCCGGCGCTCTCGATGCGATGGATGGCCATGGTGAGATGGACATGGATCGGCCTGCCGCGCCTTACGCAAAAATCCGCTCGCCCATCCCCACCACGTTTCAGAAGAACACGCCGCGCCGCACGCTCGAACTGCGCCTCACCGGAGACATGGAGCGTTATGTCTGGTCGATCAACGGCAAGACCGCACGCGAAGACGGCGTGATCAAGGTCTCACGCGGTGAAGTCCTGCGGCTGGAGTTCGTCAACGATACGATGATGCACCACCCCATGCATCTCCACGGCCATTTCTTCCGTGTCATCGATGGCGATGACGATGCCCACGCCCCGCTAAAACACACCATCGATGTCCCGCCCATGGGACGTCGCACCATCGAGTTCCTCGCGGATGAGCACGGCGACTGGCTTTTCCACTGTCACCTCCTCTACCACATGCACGCAGGTATGTCCCGGGTCTTCAGCTACGATGACCAGGGTGAGGATCATGTCCCGGATCTCGGGGAAATGGCGGAGGATCCCCTCTATTTCATGACCAACGGGAACATCCAGAGCCACATG
Source organism: Akkermansia muciniphila (assembly GCA_945870545.1). Classification (GTDB taxonomy): domain Bacteria; phylum Verrucomicrobiota; class Verrucomicrobiia; order Verrucomicrobiales; family Akkermansiaceae; genus Luteolibacter; species Luteolibacter muciniphilus_A. Next base: position 872 of record CAMBTF010000081.1, on the reverse strand, counting down.
AGCATGGGCATGCTGTCGCTAATGAACGCCCGCAATGATTTCGTCGCGAGCTGGGACGTAGGTATCCACCACGATACCGCGATGGGCGGGCACGACCATGATTTTGACTACGAGGTGGACTTCGCATGGAAACGCTACATCGATCCCAACCTCCGTACCCTGCTCGGCTATCGCATCACCAATGACATGGATGCGGAAGACCGCTTCATCGGCGGCATCGAATACCGCTTGCCCTACATCATCTGGGCCGGCGTCACCCTCGACAGCGAGGGCGACGCGCGGATCACCGCCATGAAGGATTTCCAACTCACCCCGCGCCTCTCATTGATGATAAACGCGGAATATGACACCGGTTCACAACTCCAATGGGGTGCTGGTCTCAACTACACGCTCACGAAAAATTTCTCACTCATCACGGAATACGATTCCGACCACGGCTTCGGCGGGGGCTTCGGCTTCCGCTTCTAGGAAAAACAAACAACAAACATACCAAGGAAAATGAAAACGTACATCACATCGGCCATGGTCGTCACCGCATTCCTCCTCGCTTCCTGCGCCGCACCCGGCGGATCTGGAGCCGCAGGAGTCAAGCGCTACACCAGCGACACCTGCGTGGTCACGGACAACAAGCTCGGCTCCATGGGTGATCCCATCACCAAGGTTTACGGCAACCAGGAAGTGAAATTCTGCTGCAAGCCCTGCGTCGCGAAATACGAAAAGAATCCGAAGAAATACGCGAAGAACATCCGCTGATATGAAACCGAAACTCACACTCATCGCCGTCTTACTCATCGTCGCGTCCTGCTCTACGGAGAGCACGCAGACGCCCGATCCGGCTGCCACCCATAAGACGGTCGCAGTCGAGAAAGCGA
>CAMBTF010000080.1 GCA_945870545.1 Akkermansia muciniphila | reverse complement strand
AAAGAGGATGTAGAGGGTGTAGAGGCAGGATTCGCGAATTAAACCTCAGTAAACTCATTTCTTATCCCATCTTACATCTGCGTTCATCCCGTTCATCTGTGGTTAAATTCCATCAGTTAGGCCCACCTCCGCTCTTGCGCTTTCCTCCCTTTTTCTGAAACCTCCGCGCATGGAATACGCTACCGAGACCGAAGTCGCCGAAGCCGCGAAACACCTCCGCTCCCTCAGCCAAGGCCTCAACCGTGTACTTTTCGGCCAGGAGGAAATCATCGAGCTGGTCATCACCGGCGTCCTTGCTCGCGGCCACATCTTGCTGGAGGGCTTGCCCGGTCTTGGAAAAACCGAACTTGTGAAAGGCCTCTCGAAGCTCCTGCGCCTCGAAAACAAGCGCGTCCAGTTCACTCCCGATCTCCTCCCCGGCGATATTACGGGAAATCCCGTACTTCAGGAGGTCGATGGCCGCCGCGAGTTCGTGTTCCAGCCCGGCCCACTGTTCGCGAACATCGTCCTCGCCGACGAAATCAACCGCGCCTCGCCGAAAACCCAGTCCGCCCTCCTCGAGGCCATGCAGGAGCGCCGCGTGACCGTTTTGGGAAAAACCCACGACCTGCCGCTGCCTTTCTTCGTGCTCGCCACGCAAAACCCCATCGAGCTTGAGGGCACCTACCCGCTGCCTGAGGCGCAGCTCGACCGCTTTCTTTTCAAGCTGGAGATCACCCGCAACAATGTGGAGACCCTCCAGCGCATCGTTTCCCACCGCGAGATCGGCACCGAGCCGCAGGTTGATCCGATCATGACCGGCGAAACGCTCACCAGCCTGCTCGCCCTGGTGCGCCGCATCCACATGCCGGATGTCGTCGCGAACTACATCGCCCGCCTTGTCGATTCCACCCACCCCGGCCAATCGGACACCGCCGCGCTGATCCGCTTCGGAGCCAGCCCGCGCGCCGCCCTCGCCATGGCCTCCGCCGCGAAAGCCCGCGCCCTCCTCCACGAGCGCATGAACGCCTCTTTCGAGGACGTGAAAGCCATTGCCCCCGCCGTGCTGCGCCACCGCATCGTGCTCGATTACAACGCCCGCGTGGACGGCCACTCACCGAACTCCGTCGTCGCCACCCTCCTCAAGCAAGTGCCCTTCCAGGACTCCCCCACCCCGAAAACCCTAGTCCCCGCCTAACGAACCGTGGCTGGGACATGCTGTCCCAGTCCGTCAAGGGGACTTGCCGTCGCCTCTCTCCTCTTAATCAGCAAAATCCCATGAGCCGCCTCCTCCTCGCTCTCCTCCTTTCCCTCCTCCCGCTCCACGCCCAGGAAACGCTTTTCCGCCAGGTCGCCGACACCAAGACCGACACCCACATCGAGGCGATGGCGCTCTTCTCGAACCCCAGCCTCGGCGGCTTCCATCCCGTCCGTGTCACCATCGTCAATAACCAGAAGATCCCGCACAAGGTCTTCCTCGATTTTAAAGACTCCACGACCTATCGCGAAAGCACCAGTTGCAGTTCGTCTTTCTCCTATGCCATCCCGCCGGGAAAAACGGTGGTCACGGACATCCTCGTGCCGCTTGCCGTCCATAACGGCGACCCGGTTTACCAAAATTTCACCGTCAATCTCAGCGGCTCGATGGGTAAAACCTCGGGTTCCGCGGACACCAGCTTTTCCCCGGATTTCCCCTGCGTCCTGCTCAGCGAGGCCCTTTACACTCCCAACGGCTCCGCGCTCGACACCGAGACCGCATCATCACGCTTTGCCTCCTCCGGCGGCTACAGCGGCAGCAGGAGCTTCTCCTCGAAGTTCGATCCCAAGCGCCTCCCCGACGACTGGCGCGCCTTCTCCGGTTTCGATACGATCATGCTCACCGAGGCCGATTGGGCGGATGTCCCTCCCGGCCCGAGAAATGCTATCGTCTCATGGGTGCGCCTCGGCGGGCAACTCGTCATTTACGCGAGTGGCAATCCGACCGCCGCCTCGCTAGGCCTACCCGAAGATCCCGGTTACGGCGAAGCCCTCATCAAATCCATCAAGCCCGACCTCCGCCTCAACGCAGCAGATACGGTCGACCTCGCCTATACCAAGCGAGCCACCAAGCACCGCCTCGCTTCCATCACCAGAGACTTCAATTCCGCGTGGCCGCTGCAGAAATCCTTTGGCGAAAAATCCTTCAACTACATCATCTTCGTCCTCATCCTCGTCGCCTTCGGCATCCTCGTAGGGCCGGTGAACCTTTTCGTCTTCGCAAAATCGGGCCGCCGCCACCGCCTGTTCATCACCACCCCCCTGATCTCCATCGGCACCTCGCTCATCCTCATCGCGCTGATTATTTTCGAGGATGGCTTCGGCGGAAACGGCACGCGCCTCACGTTGATGGAAGTCCGCCCGGACGGAAACCAGAACGCCGCCTTCATCCATCAAGAGCAGTTTTCCCGCAGCGGCGTGATGACCTCGCCCTCCTTCACGGTGGAAACGCCCGCCCTCATTGCACAAACCCCGCTCGCCCCCAGCCGCTGGGCGCGCTTTACCTCCGGCTCCGGCTCATCGGGAACCTACGATCTCCAGCCCACATCCGGCGGCCTCTTTGCCAGCGGCGATTGGTTCCAGAGCCGCTCCGAGCAAGGCCAGCTCGTCACCGCCGTCCTCCCCACCCGCGGCCGCATCGAGGCCACCAACGCCCCCGACACCGTCGTCTCCACCTTCGATTTCCCCCTCGAAATGATCCTCTACCGCGACCCGTCCGGCCAGTGGCACCGCGGTGAGAACATCGGAAAAGGCAAGCCCGCCAAGCTCACCCCCGTCGATCCCACCATGGTGCAACCCATCCTCAACGACACCGCCAAACGCTTCACCGACCGCAACCAAGCCTTCCTCCGCCGCGTCGCCGACCGCAACGACAGCTACATCGCCTTCGCGAAACAGGCGCCCGCCGTCGAAACGCACCCCGGCATCGACTGGAAAACGGACACCGTCATCACCGGCCCGATCGCCCGCTGAAAATTCAAATTTCAAAAATCAACTCTCAAGGAAGAAACGGATGTCGGCGCAGCGGAACAAAGAGAAACCCTACGATCTGGAGGAGCGCACTTACGCTTTTGCACTCGAAGTCCGGCTTTTTCTCCGGAACACCAAGTGGGATCCGGTCTCTTGGTCTGATATCAAGCAGGTTCTCCGCTCCTCAGGCTCCATCGCAGCGAATTACCTCGAAGCTCTCGAATCTCTCAGCCCAGACGATTACCTTTACCGCATCCGCATTTGCAAAAAGGAAGCGCGCGAAACGGGACTCTGGCTTCAGCTCATAAGTGACAGCAACCCCATCGACGAATCGATCCACCGCTCCCTCGACGACCTGATTGGCGAAACCAGTGAACTCGTTAAAATCTTCTCATCCATAATCCGTAACAAAACCACGCAAAACCAACCTCTTCCTTGAGAGTTGAATTTTGAAATTTGAATTTTCATGAGCAACGCCGCGATTACCGTCCATAACCTTTACCGCTTCTTCGGCCCACTGCAGGCGGTCAACGGGGTTTCTTTTGAGATTCCCCACGGCTCCGTCTGTGGCTTTGTCGGCGCGAACGGTGCGGGTAAAACCACCACCATGCGCATCCTCGCATCGCTCGACTACCCGACGATGGGCCACGCCGAAATCTGCGGGATCAATGTGACCCACCACCCTGCCGAAGTCCGCCGCCTGATCGGCTGGATGCCGGATCATTTCGGGAACTACGACAACATGACCGTCCTGGAATACCTGGACTTCTATGCCCGCGCGCTCGGCTACAAGGGCGCGGAACGCCGCCAACGCATCGATGAGGTCATGGATTTCACCGACCTCGTCCCGCTCGCCGATCGCTTTTCCAACAAGCTCTCCAAGGGCATGACCCAGCGCCTTTGCCTCGGTCGCTCGTTGCTGCACGATCCGCAGGTGCTCATCATGGACGAGCCCGCCGCCGGTCTCGACCCCAAGGCGCGCGTGGAGCTCAAGCACCTCATCCGCGTCCTCGCCAAAGAGGGCAAAACGATTTTTATCTCCTCCCACATCCTCTCCGAGCTCGGCGAGATGTGCGATTCCCTCCTCTTCATCAACAACGGCCGCATCGTCCACCACGGCGATTCGGAGAGCCTGAAGAAATCCACCGACCTCCTCGGCGGCGTGCTTTACGATGTGCAGCTCGACGGCGATCCGCAGGCACTCTCCGACTGGGCCGTGCTGCAGCCGAATATCGAGTTCCTGGAGTCCCGGAAAAACGGCGGCCGCATCCGCATCGATACAGAAGACCCGAACAAGGCCGCCGACGTTCTCGCGCGCATGGTGAAAGACAATCTCCGCGTCGTCGATTTCCACCGCGAGCAGCGCAACCTCGAAGACGCGTTCATCGACATCCTCGCCAACCTCGAGAAAAACCAGCCTGCCCTAGCCACCCCGCCCCCGCTTCCCATTGAACAGAAATAAGTCCTATATGACCTATCAGACCTATGAAAGTTGAGTTCCTAACCGATTTCCCCGACCGCCTCTCCCCCATGCTCGTGAAGGAGCTGCGGCAAGGCATGCGCACGAAGGCCTTCGTCGGCCTGTTCCTGACGCTCCAGATCATCCTCGGTGTGATCCTGCTTTCCGCCGGAGCCGCCGCCTCCTCGGATGAGGCTGGGGAAAAAATCTCTAGCATCATCTTCATCATGTTCTCCATCGCGGTGCTGATCATCCAGCCGATGCGCGGCATCACCGCGTTGTCCTCGGAAGTGAAGGGCAACACCATCGACATGATGGTGCTCACCCGCCTCTCCGCCTGGCGCATCGTCACGGGAAAATGGGCGTCCATCGTGAGCCAGTCCGCGCTACTGCTGGTCACCATCATCCCTTACCTCATCCTCCGCTACTTCTTCGGCGGCATGAACCTCGTCGGGGAAATCGTGTTCCTCGCCGTGCTGTTCCTTTCCTCCACCACGCTCACCGCCGTCACGGTCGGCCTTTCCGCGACATCCTCGGTGATCCTCCGCACCTTGCTGCTGATCGCCCTGCCGTTTTTCCTATCGCTCGGCGTGGGTCGCAGCTTCGGCGGCAGCGGTATGTCCACCTACTTTGCGCTCGATACGGAGGATTCGCGCGTTTTCTTATCCATCTACCTCGCGGCCTGCGCCTATCTGGGTTTCTTCATGCTCTCCATCGGCACCTCGCTGATCGCGCCCTACGCGGAGAACCACTCCACCCTACGCCGCCTCATCTCCCTCGTCGTCACGATCATCGCCGCCGTCCTCGGCTCCATGTCTTTCACGGACACCGACGCGCTGCCTTTCTTTCTCACGCTTGTCCTGCTGCCCGTGTTCGCGATCTCGCTCTCGGAGTTCGCGCCGCTCGCCGCCCCGACCTATCGGAAATTTGCGAAACGCGGCGCCCTAGGGCAGCTCGCCGGGCTCTTCCTTTTCCCCGGCTGGGCGTCCGGCTTCTTTTTCTGCCTCGTCCTCATCGCGATCTCCGCCTTTCCCTTCCTCATCAACCAACCGTCTTACGGTGGCCAGGATCATTTCATCTACGGCCTCGCGTGCCTCGCCGGACTGCTTTTCCCCGCCGTCATCATCAACACGTTCCGCATCAACGGCCCGCAGCGCGTTTCCAACTACGTCGTCATCCTTATCGGCTCCATCGTCCTTTCCACCGTCCTCGCTGCCATCACTCATTCCCTGTCGAACGAGAATCTCCTCTGGCTGTTCTGCTGGATCCCGCCCACCCTGATGTTCCTTGAGGAAAGGGGCAGATCCTCCGACGATAAGGTGATGTATGCCTCCTTGGTCATCTGCATCATCTACCTCGGCACGCTCCTGCTCCGCGCCGTGTACGCTTACCGCAAGTCAATCATGGATATCCGCGCCCACTCCGACTCCTAATGAAAACCCTCGCTCTCCTATTCGCCGCCACCGCCGCCCTTTCCGCGGAATCTCCCATCGGACTTTCTTTCCCACCCGGCGGAGAAACCGTTATCCCCAAAGGCCTCCCAGCCATTCGTTTTTCCTCCCTCCCGAACGAGGACCCAGCCCGTCTCGCCAAGACCGCCAAGGAAAACGATACGGAGATCTTCGCCGTGATTCCTGCCGCGGAGGACGCATCGAAAGCCTTCGCCGCCGCCTACGGGGAAACCGTCACGCATTTTGAAATCCTTCCCCCCGCCGGTCTCGATCCCCGCCTGACGAACTCGGCCTTCGAATATGTGCAGCAACTCACCCTCGCCCAAAAATCCGCCCGCGAGACGAACCCCGCCGCCCGCACCGGCATCACCATCACCCACTACGACATCCAATTCCTCGATGCCTGCCTGCGCGACGGCGCGTTGGGTCAGTTTGATTTCGTCTCCCTCAGCCCCTTCCCTGTTTCCCCCGGCACCGACCGCATCCTGCCCGGTGCGCTGGCCACCGTCCGGAAACTCCTCACCCACCACGGCCTACCCGCCGAAACACCCGTCCACATCACCCTCACCGGCCCCGAAAACCAACTCATCCACGCCGCCGCATCCGCCCGCGCCGCAGGCTTCGACCGCGTCTTCATCGAGGCCTCCGCCGAAACCCTCGCCAGGATCCCGGAAAAAACCGAACCCGCTCCACCCGGAAAATTCCACGCCGAATCCCTCTCCGTTTCCCTAGCCCTCGGCGAAACAAACCAAGCCAACGGCATCGAACAAATCCTCCCCGCCGACACCCCCTGGGACGCGGAGCTGAAAGCCAACCGCCTCCACCTCACCGCCACCCCTCCCGTTATCCGCACCGCCTTCCTCGCCGATCCTACCTTCATCGACCCCGAGCGGAAAACCTACGAGATCACCGTGGAAGCCAAGCGCCTCCCTTCCGACGACGGCCTCCAGAACCCCACCGGCCTGACCCTCACCTACGAGGCCACCCATGGCCTGCGCAACGCAAACCTCTGGTCCGTTCCCGGCGATAACAAGTGGCACACCCACACCTGGAAAATCAACGACGCCCGCTTCACCGCCAAACTCGGCTGGCATTTCCTCCTCGACGCCTCCGGCACCGGAAACGACGTCCTGATCCGTGAGGTGAAGGTGAGTAGGTGAAAAACATCATCTACCGCCGACACCACCTCGTCGTTCTCACCTCGTCTTTCCCGGAAAAAAAGGGATATGACGCGGCCTCTCTCCGCAAGCATCTCTCACTCCCGCTTCGTCTGCGCACCGATCCTGCGCGGGTCAACGCTTCGCACTTGATCATTCCAGCCCGAAGCCGGAGTTTCATTCA
>CAMBTF010000079.1 GCA_945870545.1 Akkermansia muciniphila | reverse complement strand
CAGCTCGGTGAGATCGGTTTTCGCCCACGGGATTCCGGCAAGGGCGGTGCGCAGCCATTCGGCACGGGTGGTGCCGGGGGTGGGCGGGCAGTTGGTTTTGTGCGGGGAAATCTGGCAGGGAAGGAACCACACCTCATCGAGCTGCGCCGCTTCCTTCGCGAGAGTGGCGAGATGGATGTGGCCGTGGTGGACGGGATCGAAGGAGCCGCCGAAAATTCCGATCCGTTTCATGCCCGCAGCCTAGAACGGGGACTTGGGGATCGTCATTAGGAATTTCGTTTCCACACCGGGAACGGAGGTCACGGAGATCGTGCCGTGGTGCGCCTCGACCGCGCGTTTCACGATGGAAAGCCCGAGACCGGTGCCTTTCACCTCAAGCTGTGAGTGATGCTTTTCTACCCGGTAGAACCTGCGGAAAATGTGCGGAAGATCCGCGCTGGGAATCCCGATGCCATTATCCTTCACCCAGATCAGGACATGATCACCGCTCTCCGAACTGCCGACCTCGACCTTCAGATCCTTGTAGGGGTTCTGTTTCAGCGCGTTCTCGACGAGATTGAAAAGCACCTGCGTCCAGTAGAAGCGATCGCCCTGGAGGGTGACTTCGTCATCGTGAAGGTGCATGGAAACATCCGCCTGCTGGCTGCGGACGACGGATTCGAGGCGCTCCAGGACATCCTTCACGCATAGGCGGAGCTTGAAGGGCTCGATCTTGATCGCGGAGGCCTCGCCGGATTCCAGGCGGGAAATCACCAGCATGTCCTCGACGATGCGTGAGATTCTTTCCGTGTGTTTTTTCATCACCGTGAGGAACCGCTTCGCCATTTCCGTATCCTCGATCATCCCGTCGTCGAGCAGGTTTTCCAGATACCCGTTGATGATCGCAAGCGGTGTGCGCAGTTCGTGCGAGGCGTTCGCCACGAAGTCCTTGCGGATCTGGTCGAGCTGATACTCGGATGTCACGTCACGGATCACGACTCGGGTATTGGGGTTGCCGTCAGGGGTGTCGGAGAGCTGGGCGGCGTCGATGATCCACGCGTTGTTGCCACGGGTCTCGAGATCGCCGAGCGGTGATGTCTGCTGGGGCAGGACGACGCGGGAACGCACCGGCTCACCCGTTTCCAGGCAACGCAGCAAGGCCTCGGCGAGGCGGGGGTCGAGGAACGCCTCGCGCACCGGCCGGCCGGTAAGGGCACGCCCGCGGAAAAGCTCCTGCGCGGCAGAGTTGGCGAAGAGGATGTTTGCGCGCGAATCCACGATGAGGAAGGCATCCCCAAGAGCGTCGAGCAGGCGGTCGCGTTCATCTTTGGCTTGTTTGAGATCGAGTTCGAGTCGCAGTTTCCATGCCTTTACCTGCGACTCGTATTCCTTTCTGGAGCGTTTTAGCCTTATGACCTGTAGGAAAAGGGCGGCGCAAGCGGCGAGGGACGCAAGGATGGCGAGTTTATCTGTCATGTGACCGGGCTGGACACACAATAGCCCACACCGCGCACCGTTTCAATCAAAGCTCCGTGCGTGCCGAGTTTTTGGCGCAGTCGCTTCATGTGTGTGTCGAGCGTGCGGCTGTGGACTTCGTCGCTATACCCCCACACGGTGCGGAGCAGTTCGTTGCGATCCTGCGGCTTGCCGGAGCGCTCGCATAGGAAAAGCAGGAGCTTGAACTCGGTGCCGGTGAGATCGACCGGTTCGTTGTCCAGATAGAAACGCACGGCGTTCTTGTCGAAACGGAACGGGCCGAAGTCATATTCCACCGCTCCGGGCGGTGCGTCGGTGCGCTTGAGGATGGCGTTCACGCGCAAGACTAGTTCCTTGGGACTGAAGGGCTTGGTCAGGTAATCATCCGCTCCCGCCTCGAGTCCTTGTATGCGGTCTTCCGTTTGCGCCCGGGCGGTGAGCATGATCACTGGGATGCGCGATGTCCTCGCGTCCCGGCGGATCTCGCGAAACACCGAGTAGCCGTCGCGCCCCGGCAGCATCAGATCGAGCACGATCAGGTCAGGTCTTTCGCGGATGGCCGTTTCCGTGCCGGTGATCCCGTCGTGCGCCTTGAGCACCTCGTAACCCGCGCGTTGCAGGTTGAACATGATCAGATCGGCGATGTCCACCTCGTCCTCAACAATCAAAACTCGTTGCATCAAAGAGTCATGTATCTCGGTGGCGCTCATTTCATGAAAGGGTGTAGTGTGACGATTTGGTCACAACAGATCCTTATTTATGTAGCTGCCGGGTTTCGTGGTGCGGGCGATCCCGATTTTCACCCCCGCCTCAATGGACGTGTTCACACCCGTCCGCACTCCATCCCCGATGATCGCGCCGAGTTTGAAACGCCCGGTATCGACGAGCTTGCCTTGAATCATTGATACATGATGCCTCCCGTCATGGCGGTGATTTTCCGTACGTGTGCCGGATCCGAGCGTCACATGGGAACCGATGATGGAATCGCCCACATAACAATGGCGCGAGATATAGGTGTTGGGGTAAATGATCGAGTTTTTGATCTCCACCCCATGCCCGATATAGCAGTGAGCGCCGACGCTGGTCGCGCCCCGTATGAGCGCATTTGGGCCGATCTGTGTTCCCGGGCCGATCACCACCGGCCCTTCGATCACAGTCCCCGGAAGAATGCGCGCCGTCGCTGAGATGCGGACGCAACCTGAGATCGTAGCCAGCGGGCTGATTTCCCCGGCAAGGGATGTCTCATCCATGAGCGCGACGACTTCCTCGTTCATCCGCAGCAGATCCCATGGATAGACGATGGGAAAACATCCCGCCTCCGTCCGCAGCTCCTGCTCGCAGTCTTCGGGTTTCTCGAAACCTTTCCATGCCAGCACCACCCCGTCGGAATCGCAGAGCCGCGCCGATTTCTCGTTGCGCCCCAGCAAAAGAAGCGCGCCAAGCTCGATCCAGGTGTCGATGGGAATCCTCAAAGTCCGCTCCCCCGCCTCGTCGTTCCCAACAAGCTGGAGTCCCGCGCGGGTCAGTTCGGCGGAGAGCAGATCAATCATCGGGACGTTGGCAATCAGGCATTCCGCCAAGCCGCGATTCGCAGTCACAGGGGCGCAGAACACGGAATTCTTCGGTGGCAAAAGCGTCGCTTGCATGGATTTGAACGATCTAATCAGCTGTGCCGCGTGGACACACGCAAAATTTCTGGAGGGCGCTGATTTTCATCCCAGCCTGCCGTTCCTGCGCCGCAGGTTGGGTTTGCCGCATGAGGGGCATTGGCAAATTTTTCCCGAATGCTCGGAGACAAAGCTGTTCCCGCAAAGCCTGCAAATGATCCTCATCCGCACCAGACGCTTCTCCGCACGCATGTGCAGGTATCTGGACAGAAACGAGATACCGGCAACCAAAACAAGGCTGGCGGCCAATACCCCGGTCACGAAGTCATTCAGGCTCAGGTTCATTGCCCCTCCTGTTCATGAAGTCGATCCTAAGCCCGAACCAACGCTCGCCACTCCCTTTCTTGAACCTTATCCCGCGCAGCCAACCCTCCAAGGTTGCCTGTGCGGGTTCCGCCGTACCAGCCAACGGGATCAGCTCTGCCAAGCTCCCGTCCTCACGCAGGCTGACGAGGAAACGCTGCGGGTTCTCCGTGGCACCGGCAAGGCCGCGCGTATCGAGCGCGGGCAGTTCCTCGGGCAGCCACTCGATCGCCGCTGAATGGTAGGGTATCAGGATCGGCTCGCTCGCCGAAGAAGCGGCACCTAAAGCCGCGCCCGCCGCGTCCTCGGCCGCTATGGAAAGCGCCGGAAACTCCAGCTTGCCCCTCGGCGTGATATCCACGCGGTCCACGCCATCATCCTCCCGCATGGGACGCAGTTTCACTTTATAATCCCGCCACCAAGCCAGACCCTCTTGCTCGGAAAAAATCGTTCCGCCGGGTTCTCCGCCCGTATCCAACCGTCCGGGAAACGGGCCGTTCTCATCCGCCTGCATCGACCAAGATTTGGCCATTTCCCCATCCACCAAACGGATGAGCGACCCACGTTCCTCGGGGTAGGTTCGGTAAGAGGGCTCGTTCAGCTTGATCGCCCCATAAAGGAAGATGAAAAGCGTCCCCACGATGACCACGGAAAGCAGCTGATCCTTGCGGCTCGCTTCCGATCTGCTCCAGTCAAAAATGAGTTCGCGCTTTGTCATTCGGGAAGGGGGGCGTCAACTTTGCTTTCCTTGCCAGCCCTATCCGGCTCGCCCACCAGCGCTAGGCGGAAACCCGCCCCCAGGACGATCTCGCTCACCTTTCGCTCCATGCCCACGGTGGTGCGCGTGTCGGTCTTTAAGAGCACCACGGCCCGCCCCATGCGTTCGTCCAGTTTCAGTTTCGCTAACTGCGCCGCGAGCTCCCCAAGGGTCACGGCCTGTCTGCCCAGGTAAATCGGCGCCTCTTCACCACCGGAACCCACGGTCACCACGACCGAATCCCCGTAGCGTTGCATTTGGAAACGCGAGGTGGGCACTTCCACGGAGATCCCGCCCTGACTTAGAAACAAGGGACCGAGCAGCAACAGCATCGTAACCAGTGCGAAAAGATCGAACAACGGTATGGCGTGCAGGAAGCCCGGCCTCTCCTCAAGCGTCGTCTCCAGTTTCATGTCTCCGAGGTTGCCGGAGGTTGCGCTTTGGCTTGCGGGTGCCTCTTGCCGTGGATCACTTCCCCGCGGAAAGGCGCAAACTCTTCCTCTTCGCGCGCGTCCGCGATCATGTGAACGATCTCGATGCCCGCGCGCTCGATCCGGCTCACTAGCCTCCGCGACCTACCCACAAAGTAGAGGTAGAAAACATACATCGGCACCGCGACTGTAAGCCCGACCACGGAAGTGATCAGCGCCGTCATCACACCGGCGGCAATCTCAGTCGGCCCGGAAGCCCCGCCCTGCTCACCCACCCTTTGGAACGCGTCCACCATCCCTAGCATCGTCCCCAGCATCCCCACAAGGGGAGCCAGCAGCGCCACCGCCAAGATGCCGCGGATGTTCTTCTCGATCCTAGGCACTTCGAGCTGGCCCGCCTCCCGGATCACATCGATCAGATCCCGTCGCTCTAGATAATATCTCAGTAAGGCCGCATGCGCCACACGGCCCACCGGCCCTGGCGCGCGGGCCGCCTCATGCAGCGCCTCCGCAAACGCCCGCCGCCTCACATGAACCCCGAGGCCCACCAGCAGCGAACTCACATTGATCCTCGCCCGGTGGAAATAGAAAAGCCTCTCCACCACGCATACCGATCCGAAAAAACCCAAAGCCAGCAGCACCCATACGAGCGGCCCCCCCTTTTCGATCAGTCCCGATACCTCCCACTGCGCCAAGATCATCCTGTCAGCAACTTACCTCCGCCCGCCCGTCCGTATCAATCCCGAAAATGCGCGGCACACTCAGCCTCCTTCCTTGAGTTTATGAAAAAAGCCGCAGATCAGGCTGATGCGCTCGCCGGGGGAAGCGGTCTCCAGAAGTTTCTGGCGGAGATCCGGCTCATGCACCATCTGCTGCGCGACGAGATCCGCCATCAGGCCGGGGTTATCGGCCTGATCCAGCAGGGCGGAGACTCCCGCCCGTACCTCCTCGGGAAGATGGGAGATCCCGTCCTCGACCGTGTCCCTCAGGGTTTTCATCGCTGCTTCGCCTTTCCTGCCCTCCAGAGTTTCGGATAGCACGGGCTCGATGAGGGCGCAGGGAAAGGGCGAGTCCTCAAGCCATTCGGTGAAGCGCACCCGGATCACTCCATGCAGCAGGAGTTCCGAGGTTCCGTCGTCCCTCTCCCGGGATGCGCGGATCAAGCCTGCGGTGCCGACGGGCGAGATGGTTTCATTTTTTCCGTCATCACGCACGCGGCCGACGGCGAACACACAATCCCCGGCCAGCGCCTCGGCGAGCATCAGTCGGTAGCGTTCCTCGAATATGAAAAGCGGCAGGCCGCCTTGGGGAAAAAGGGTGCAATCCGGCAACAGCATCACACCGCATCTCTGGGGAAGGTTCAGACCAGTCATCGCGTGGAGACTCGCACCGCCTCGGCCGGTCCGCAACCGCCAAGCTCACTCTCGCGCCGGCGCGGGCATTTTCGCGCCGATCTCGGAGGGTTTCTGGAGGATCATAGCTTCCATGGCGCGCACGGTTTCCGAACGGACTTGTGCATCCTCCGGACTGACACTTGTCACCCGTCGCCATCCGCTGCTAGGTATGGCCATGCTTCGCGCCGTGTTCGCTCTTTCTCTGCCTGTCTTGGCTTTCTCTGCCTGCCGTCCTGCGGCCCCGCTTGATGCCATCCGGGGACAAGCCCCTCCCGCACCGCCATCCCATCCTGCCGTGACTGCCCTCTTGGCTCCGCCTAATCCCCAGGCTCCCTCCTCCCCGGCCAAGGCTCCGGCACTCACCCAGGTCTTCATTCGAGGCATTCATTTCGAAGGCGCGTCCTTCGATGCCCGCAGCCACCGCCTGCTAGTCATCGACCAGCCAAACGGGCCTGCCTCCACGTTCGCCACATGTCAGGAAGTGGCCCGCCAACATGACGCCCTGCTCGCTCTAAACGCTGGTTTTTTCACCCCTGATGGCGATCCCCTCGGACTCGTCATCTCCAAGGGGAAACGTACGGGCGCATGGAACTCAGCCTCTTCGCTCGGTTCCGGCATCTTCTCGGAAAGCGCCACGGGCCATCTTTCCATCACCCGGCGAGGCTCTCCCACCGCCTTCCTAGATGCCCGCGAACTCATCCAGGCCGGGCCACTGCTCACGGAAAACGGCGGTGCCGTCGGCGGACTTGATGCGGGAAAAATCGCCGTCCGCTCGATTCTCTTGACCGATGGCGGCACGCGCTGGTGGATCGGCAAGACCTCGGCTTGTTCCCTCGCCGGCCTCGGTGAGGCGCTCGCCTCACAGTCACCCGCCGCTTGGCCGGTCCAGCACGCACTCAACCTCGATGGCGGGCGCTCCACGGATCTTTACGTTTCGGCGAGGATTCCGGGCGGTTCCTTCGAACGACGCGGCTTCCTTAACCGCCCGGTTCGCAATTTCCTGATTCTCAAACCCAAGTGACAAAAGCGCTACGAAAACGGATTCTGGACAAAACCGCTTTTATATAAGAACCTCAGTGGTATCCAAAAATTTCAACCCCACAACGGCCATGTTTAAAACAATTCTAACCGGATGCGCTGGTTCCCTCCTGCTAGCCTCCTGTGGAGCTGTGGATGCGGTAAAAAGCAGCACAGCGAAGGCCACCGAAGGCATCAGCAAATTTTCCCTTACCGACCTTCGCCCGTCTAAAATCAATGTGGTCGAAGTGCGCGAAAAGGATCTCAAGGAAATGCCCCTCGGCAAAGACCGCGCCTTGGCCTACGAGC
>CAMBTF010000078.1 GCA_945870545.1 Akkermansia muciniphila | reverse complement strand
CCGATGGCGACCACCTGTGCCCCGAGGTATTCCTGCGGCTTCCAGCCTTTCCGGTAAAGCATGATCCTGCACTGCACGAGCGCGCGGAAAATCCACGAGAGCCAAAACATGAGGAAACGCGCCATCGCGGCGCGAAATCCGCGGGCGCGTCCGAAAATCACATCCGCCCCCCATTGCTCCAGTTCGTCGATCAGTTCCTTCATGAATCCCGCTCAAGAGAGTCTCGCGTTTCCGAGCCCGCCGACAAGCTCCGGGTTCACCAGAAAAGGAAGCTTCTTTTCGTCTTGCGCTGGTGACCTTATTTCTTCCGCTCACGTATCACATGGAGCATCGAGGCTACTTTTTCTTTCATCTCTTTGCCCGCCTTGAATTTCACCACGGCACGAGCTGGGATAGGAACGTTTTTCGAAGGATCCTTTGGGTTGCGGCCGATCTTCGCCCTCATTTCCTTGACTTCGAAAGCGCCAAAGTTCCTCAGCGCCACGCTCTCCCCCTGTGCGAGCGAATCCGTAATTTCATCAATGAACGACTGCACAACAAGCTGGATGTCCTGTTGCCGGATATCCACTCCTCTCAGGCCGAGTTTATCGGTAATTCTGAGAACTAATTCGCGCTTTGTGATGTTCGGCATGGCGGGGTATGATCATGAATCCCTGAGTCCGCCAACTTAAAGCACTTGCTGTGCAAATTGTCGCGATAAAATACGGGTTAAATCGCTCGCGTTCTGGATCTTTTGGAAAACGGTCAGCCGTGCACACTTTTCGGGTGCTGGATCTATTAGTATCCTGAAAAGGTCATTCCTTCGAAGCACTTGCCATCAAGGCGCTGGACTGGAACCCTTGATCGCATCCCAGCCGCCATGGAGCACCTTCACCGGCGGGCCGATTTCCATCTTCCGAATCCTGCCCGCGACCTCCCGGCTCGTGCCGCATTTCTCGCTGCCGCAGTAAATGACCACCAGCTCCGCTGCGGCGATGTGTGGCAAGGCCTCCGCTTCGAAGAGGTTGGCGTCCTCCTTGGGATCCATGTTCCAGAGGATCGATCCCTTGAGGCCGTTCTTTTGCCATTCGCTGCGGGAGCGGGCGTCAACCCAAAGCACTTTGCCTGTCACGTCGGCGAGGCAGATCTCGTCGTCACGGAGCTTGGTTGGATCGCAGGTGAAGGCGGGCTTTTCCACCGGCGCTTTTCGAAGCAGCCATGAGCCGCCCGCTGCGGCGAGGGAGATCGCGCCGACGGCCACGAACTGGGTGAGTGCGTTCATGGCTGCGGTTTCGGGGGAGCGGTGATCACCGCGAAGCTCTGCTGGATGCGCTGTTTCTCCACATCGGAGTCGGTCTCGATGCGGACAATGGTGATCGCGCCCGCCGCCGTGCTGCGCGGTGTCACCTCTATTTTGTAGTGCTTGCCTTCCTCGATGGTTACCATCTTCGCTGCAAAATTCTCGTTGTTGGTGGTAACGGAGGTCACCTTGATGGGATTTTTGTAATGCATCTTCACATCGATGCTTTTCATCTCCGCCGAACCGCCCAAATCCCACTTGAGGGTCTTGGGTTCGAGGGCGATGATGACCGGGATGTGAACGCGGAGGGTGACCTTCCCGGAGGGTGCCTCATCACGATCGCCCTCAAGCCAGATCAGGATGGGCTTCTCAACGGTGCCCTGGAAATTTCCGATCTCGAAGGTGGCTCTCAGCGTGCCCGATTCGCCCGGAGCGTAGGTGAATTTGCCCGCCGCGACTTCTACGGCGAGGCAGGAGCAACCGGCGTCCGCCTGGGTGATCTTGATGGGTTTTGTTCCCGTGTTGGTGAACTTATACTCGCGGACGAGGGTGGCGGCGTCGAGTTTCGCGTCCACATCGATGACGGGGGTTTCGAATTTCAGCTCGGCGCGTATCGGTAGGATTGCGAGGAGGAAAAGGATGGCAGGGAGGATTTTCATGTGGGCAATATGAGTGCCGAATCCCTCAGGAAGCAAGCGCGACCGCAATGATCAGCCGCCCGCCGCGCCATTCCGGCCCGAGCACGTAGAGTAGGTGTCCGGCCTGCAGGGCGGCGTCGGTTTTCAGGATTTTTTTACGCGCCAACCACAGCTCCAGATCGAGGGAAACAGAATCCTTGGCGGGTTGGGTGCGGGTTTCGAAACGGACGAGAATCTCATCGGAGGGCTTGAGCGGCTGCGCCCAGTTCTCATAGCTGCGGAAAATCGGTTGGGTCTCGGCCCCGAGCGCACGGTAGTGATCGAATTTAAGTTTTTCCTCGCTGCGAAGGCGGTCGCGGATAGCCGTCGCGATTTCCTGTGCCCGTTCGCCGGCGGCGGTGGGATCACCGTTGGTGGCGAAGTAAACTGTGACCTCCAGCTTACCTACCTTCGCGCGCCCGGTATCCTCTACGGCATGCACTAGGCCGCCTAGAAACAAGCAGCACGCGACCATCGAAAGTTTGAGCAGGATACTCATTGTTTGGCGGAATCACTGGTTTTCTTTTCGCGTGTCGCGGTGCGGTCGGATTCGCTCACTGTGGGCACATAAACGGTTTCCGAGAAATCGGTGGAGTCGGGGATGGCGGCGACACCTTCGAGGACGATGACGTTCGCGCCTGCGCCGGTGCTGGCGAACCACTCGGCGTCCACACCCTCCTCCGGAGTGTAAACCACCGGCGAAACGGAAGGCACTACGGTGAGTGCGCCGGCCGCTTCATTGCTGCGCTTGCCGATGCCGAAGGCGAGCACCATCCCTGCGCAGGCGGCGATGGGCATCACCCATGATTTCCAGAAAGAGACCGCGGCGGTCGGTTTCGCGGGCGCGGCGGCGGCTTGGAGGTCGCGGATGCCTTGGTTCACGCGGCTGAGGAAAAAATCAGGATAGGGCGGCTCCTCGCTGGCGGGAAGGTTCGCGGCCATCATGTTCCGGAATGATCGCAAATCCTCCCGGGCGGCGAGCTGCTCCGGGCGGGTGGCGGCCCATGCTTCCATTTCCGAGAGATCGGTGCCGGTGAGTTCGTCGTCAAGCCACAGGGCGAGGCGGGTTTCATCTGGATTCGTATTCATCTTTCAGGAGGATTTGAAGTTTCTGGCGGGCGTAAAAAAGGCGGCTCATCACGGTGCCTATCGAGCATTCCATCACGTCGGCGATTTCCTTGTAGGAGAGTCCCTGGACGTCCTTGAGGATCACGGCTTCGCGGTGGTCCACGCTCAGCTTGGCGAGCGCGGCTTCGATTTTCACACGGAGTTCGGAGCTGGAAAGGGCGTCATCCGGGGACTCTACGTAGGCGGGCGCGGTGCGGGCGGAGGAGTCGATTTTCTCGCGGTCGAAGATCTCGTCGTTGAGCTCGCCCGCGCTCTCGAGCTTGCGTTTGCGCGCCCAGTCATAGACCACGTTGTGTGAAATCCGGTAGAGCCAGGTGGAGAAACGGGCGCGTGCCTCGAATCGGGGCAGCGCCTGCCATGCCTTGATGAAAACGTCCTGGGAGAGATCCCAGGCGTCCGCATCGTTTTTGACCATGTTCCTTATCATTGCGTAGATTTTTCCCCGGTGGCGGATCACAAGCTCGTCGAACGCGCCCATGTCCCCCTTTTGCGCCAAGGCCACGAGGCGGAAGTCCTCTTCGGAATCGACCGCCGCCGTGTCCCCTTGGGAGGCATCCCGCGGACCTGGCGTTGTGTTCGACGGTTCACCACTCGGGTTATTCATGGATAGGATGGAAAAAACGCGGGACAAACCCCGCCTCCCAAGTCTGTAGGCGGCGTGGGCACGGCGCAACGCCAGAATGAGCGGTGCATCTGCTGGGATCCAAGGCTTCATCCCGGGTTGGTTATGTGAACGAAAAAAGCCCCATGCTTTCGCATGGGGCAGGATGTGTTGCGGAATCGGAACCGCGATCTGGAAAACTACCGGATCAGGCTCTGCGGCGGCGTGTGCTGGCGAAGAGCGCCGCGATGCAGAACAGCATGGGAGCGGATGGCTCTGGAACGATGGTGGGGACGCGGAGGGCGCTGGAAACGCTGAAGTCATCCGTGTCCGCGACACCGAGGGCCAGGGTTACCGTCGCAGGCGCTCCAAACGGTGCGCTGGTGTAAGTGCCGCTCACGGACTGCGAGAAGCCGAACGCGGGGCCGCTTGTCGCCGCAGCGGAATCCGCAAGCAGGATGAAGACGCCGTCCAGCGAGGCGAAGGCGATGTCATCCAGCGAGTCGTTGGTAAGGAACTGCCAATTGAAGCTGACGGACTCACCTGCAAGGACGCTGAACGTCTGCTTCAGGGCCGAACCTTCGGTGGCGGTGTATCCGTTGGCGAAAAAATCCACCAGCGAGAAAGCCTCAAGACCCACGTCCGCGCCCGGATCGTTCCCCGAGAGATTCAGATTGACCAGATCATCCGTGCCCGTGGACACGGCGTTGGTGGTGGTGGCAGCACCGGAGATGAAGCCCACGTCGCCGAACTGCGACCATGCGCTGATGTCGGTGATGAAGGCGGCCTGCCCGAGGGTCGCGAGACCGACGGTAATCAATGGGATCAGTGTGTTTGTTTTCATGATATTCGAGTTGTTACGGTTCAATAGACGAAGTTTGCGGCGGCGTTGAGCTGGGCGGCGGTGGTGTTGTTCACCCGGACGAGGGCGCGCGGGGCGCGACCGGGCTGGACGTAGTTGACCACACAGTCCGAGCCGACGTTGGTGAAGGTGATGGCGACGCCGCGCGCGGAGTCGTCGCTTGTCACGCCGATGCTGCGCAGCAGGCCGCCGACCTCCATGCGATCCGAACCCACGGCGAAGTCGGTGATGATGTCGCTGGCGTCACGGAATGACTCGAAGACAAACACATCGGCGCCGGCAAGACCGGTGAGAGTGTCCGCACCGGTGCCGCCGAGGATGAAATCCGCGCCGGTGGTGCCGGAGATCGTGTCGCGCCCGCCGGTGGCGTAGACCATGTCCACGATGCGTCCCTTGCGGTCGAAGGCGTCGACAACAGGGTATTGCGAGGTGCGCACGAGTCCTTCCAGGCCCCCATCGGCATCCGGGAACTTCACGTAGTCCACGAGAGCTTCCTGATAGTTCCGGGAAAACGGCAGGTTGTCGAAATCGAAGCCGTTGGCTGCGACTGCGAATGGGTAGCCGTCGCCGCCGTTCGCAAGGTAGTCGATGGTGCTAAAGGAGAAGCGGATGGTGCTGTTGATCACGCGCCCGTAGTCGATGATCAGCACATCGTCCGCAGTCGTGGAGGAGTCACGGGTGAGAAGCACGCGGCGCACCCGGTCATTCACGGCGCGGGTCGTATCGAAGATCACTTCCACGCCGGAGAGCTGCGGGAAACGACCTTGTGCGGAGCCAGCGGTGGTGGAGGCGGCGAATCCGTGCTCCAGCACCGTCTTGAGCTGGGCGGCGCTCACATTGTCGTCCGCGACCACGATGTTGAGGAAGGTGAGCGTGCTGAAGGAGTCTCCGATGGTGATGTTCCTCTGAGTGGCGGGCGAGGTGGGCCCGGCCATGCTTGCACGCACGCCGCCGGCGTTCTGGAGGTGGACATCCGCGCCGGAGGCGAAGCGACCGGAGTCTGCCACCAGGTTGCCGAGATTGGTCTCCGCGTTGCGCACGCCAGGAGTGAAGACCCGCGCGGTTCCGGCGGTTCCCCGCTCACCATTGAGCTGGATTTGCGTGGCTCCTAATATTTCCGCGTTCAGCGCGGACACGTAGGCTTGCACCGGGGTGATGACGTTGGTGAAGATCGTAGCGTCGCCCGTCACCGCATCCGCATCCGGCCCGTATGCCGGGCTGGTTGCCAGAGCGGAGGTCACACCGGATACGCGGCGCACGGCTTCGTTGGTGATGCCGGTGACGGCTCCGGTGGTGTCGTTGATCTGGAGGGTGAATTCACCGAGGTAGCGGTTCCCGAAGTTCGCGGTGTAGATCGGCACCTGTTTCGCGGCGGCATCCGTTGCGATTGTCGGGTAAGGCAGCGAGGGATTCGGCAACACGGGGCCGTTGACGGGGACAGCGGTGGGAATCGTGGTGGAGCTGGCGTTTCTTTCCAACTCATGGCCGCCGCCGGAAATCACCGCATCCACGCCGGTGAGCTGCGGGATGAGCACGTTGAGTTCCTTTTCACGGTTCTGAAGGTGGCTCACGATGACCACCACGGTCACTCCTTGGTTGGTGCGGAGATCGGTGATGATGTTCCGCAGGCTGGTGCTCAGGGCGGTGATTTTCTGGTCTTCCGACTGGCTCGGGACGAAGCCCGCGAAGCCGTTCATGAGAGCCAGCGTGTTCGGAGAGGAAATGTCCGGGAGCAGCGGAGTCGTCACACCCACAAAGGCTACCTTCTTGTTACCCGGCGTGGTGTAAACCGCGTACGGAGCCACTTTGCCGGCAGTCCGCAATGCGGAGAAGGCGGGGTCGGCGGCGAAGTTCAGGTTCATTGAGAGGTAGGTCGTCCCCGCGATGTCGGCGAAGCGGGCGGCGGTGGGGAGGCCGAAATCGAACTCATGGTTTCCGAACACCGTGACATCGAAGCCCATTTGGCGCATGGCGATGGCGTCGTAATAATCCTGCCCGCCGTCCGGGTGGGCGGTCGCGAGGCTCTGCGGCTTGGTGGTATCGATGCTCGCGTTGAAGCGCGGCCCGGGAAGGATCGCGTCGCCCGCGTTAACCCGGAGCACGGTGCGGCCGAGGTTGTTGTTCGCGGTCTCGCGGACGTTCATCAGGGTGGCGAGACGGTCCACACCGCCGTAGAAAGAGAGCGCCTGGCCGGTGTTGTCGCGGAGATTCCCCTGCGCGGAGAGGAGCCAGGATTCCTGGTCGCCGACGTGGAGGATGGTGACCTCTTCCGCTTGGGAAGAGAAAGACAGAATGCCGCTAGCGGCAAGGATGAGGCGCAGAACGCGCTGATGCGATGGTGTGTTTTTCATGGTTGGATTCAAGGTAGTGGTGAAAGACGAGGATGGATTCGCGTGAAACATATTGCAGAGCGACAACGCAGGAGCACCCCTGGGGGCGCGTTGATCTCCTTCGGTTTGTCATATCCACGGGGAGAAGTTGGACAACCGTTCCCCTCTGGCAAGCGGGCGAAAGTGACGTTTCCGCTATCTGCTTCCATGGCGGCGTTCCGCAAGCCGGGATTTCGCAACGGCGCGGACGGATTGCTTTTACAATCCCAACCCGCAGGATAGCCTGCGGGGCAAATGGAAGGAGGGATCAAGGAACGGCTCGATGATTTCATCCGGCGCAAGGGGCTGCGGCGCACGGTGCAGCGCGAGCAGATTGTGGCCGAGGTGTTTTCCCGCGACGAACATTTTACGGCCGATGAACTTTTCGACCGGGTGAGGAAAGTGCAGGGGGAAACCTCGCGCGCCACCGTTTACCG
>CAMBTF010000077.1 GCA_945870545.1 Akkermansia muciniphila | reverse complement strand
GGATCCGTGGTCCCATTTCGGTTTTCAGGTTCAATAGGAAAGGACTTTTGACAGACGGTCTAAAAATGATCCAGCCCGCGCCTCGGTCGTTTTTCAACTGCGGGATTTTGGATGGATAAGAAAGTACCCCGGCTTGGATTCGAACCAAGGACCAAAAGATTAAGAGTCTTCTGCTCTACCAACTGAGCTACCGAGGCTTTGGGTGGGAAAAAATAACTCGCGCCGGAACGACATGGCAAACGAAAAATCACGCGCCGCGCCGTATGGCCATGGAGTCGCGCATTTCTCCGATGAGCGCGGCGTCCTCCCTGCGGCCCAGCCTAACAAACGCGTCCATGAGGTTGTTGAGTATCCGCAACAGGATGGTTCCGAGATCCGCGCTGCCCTCCAGCGCCTGGCGCTGCTCGCGGCTAAGGTCGTTGGACGGATCAGTGAGCACGTTCTGGGCATGGATGCAGCCCTTATCGAAACAATCGACAATCAGCGGATAACCATCCTCGCGGATGCGGCAGAGGAAATGGCCGGGGAAGGAAATACCCTCGATCTCAAGCCCCAGCCTCTGACCTATTAGCATGTAGATAACCCCAAGCCCGATAGGGTTCGATACGCCCTCGGAAAGGCACCATGCGAGATCCGAATTACGTAGGTCATAGTAGTTCTCTCCGTTCGGACCGAGCCGTTTCCGTTCGAACAGGAAAACACGCAGATCGTTGGGACTCGCGACTCCGTCTTCCTGCGCCTCCTCGGCGAGGAGGTCGAGCGCATCGGAAAGCGGCTGCCGAAGCGAAAGGCCGTCGTGGAGGAAATCGGAGACTAGCCGGAGATGGCTTTCGAAAAGCTCCCAGTCATCGCCAAGACCTGCGGAGCCGAAGCTAGGGGTCAGCCACTCATCGCGCAGCGTCCTCCTCCGCGCGGGCAGGAGCAAGGATGCGAGGAGTTCCTTGTCCCGTCCGCTCAGATTACGCGCCATGCCGGGCAGCATCTCACTGATGTCGCCGCCCACCACCGCCAGCCGTCCCGCGACGACGGAGCGCACCTCGGGGGTGTCATCGTCAAGGAGACGCAGCAATGCGGAAAGTTCCTTGGGGTCGGGCGGGAGCGCGTTCACGGCGCTAGCAAAAGGGCGTGGCATGTGAAAATCAAGCGAATGGGCGAAACTTGATCCCGAAACCGAAATTGAACCACGGATTTCACTGATTTTCACGGACCTAAGAATACACCAAACAGGTTTGAAAATCGTTTCCATAACTCTTTCATAATCCGTGTCCATCCGTGAAATCCGTGGTTAAAAATGATCGGCAGGCACCTCGGTCGTTTTTCAACTGCGGGATATAGGTTCGAGATTCTCCAGGCAGCAAGGAGGCAAAAGTATTTTAGAATTTCCAGACAGCCACTAAGCTTCGCCCATGAAGAACGCGCTCGCCACGGAAACCTCCCCTTACCTGCTGCAACACGCGGAGAACCCCGTTGATTGGCTGCCTTGGGGCGAGGAGGCTTTTGCCAAGGCGAAGCGTGAGGACAAGCTGGTGTTCCTATCCATCGGATACTCCACCTGCCATTGGTGCCATGTGATGGAGCGGGAGTCCTTCGAAAACGATGCGATCGCGGGGGTGATGAACCGAAATTTCGTGAACATCAAGGTGGACCGCGAGGAGCGCCCGGACATCGATGCGACCTACATGGCCTTCGTGCAGGCTACGAGCGGACAAGGCGGCTGGCCCCTGAGCGTGTGGCTCACGCCCGATGCGCTGCCGGTCGTGGGCGGCACGTATTTCCCGCCGGAAGACAAGTTCGGACGGCCGGGTTTCCCGAAAATCTGTGAGCAGCTGGGCGCAGCTTTCCGCGACGACAAGGACAGGGTGCTCGGCAGCGCAGAGCGGGTTATGGCCCATCTACGGAGAGAGGCCGCCGTGCAAACCACCTTGCTTGGGCTGCCCGCTGAGACGGTGTTCGGCGATTACCTCGACACCTGCGAAAGCATGTTCGATCCGCATCATGGTGGTTTGGGAAATGCGCCGAAATTCCCCCGCCCCACGCTGATGCTCACGCTCATGCAGCTGCATGAGCGCTTTCCGGCGGAATCCGACGAACAGGATATGGCATGGGAGATGGCGGAGAACACGCTGCGCGCGATCGCACTGGGCGGCATCCACGATCATCTCGGCGGAGGGTTCCACCGCTACTCAGTGGACGCTTACTGGCACGTCCCGCACTACGAGAAAATGCTCTACGACCAGGCACAGCTCGCGCTTGCTTACCTCGGGGCATGGCAGATTTCGCAGGATGAAATTTTCCGAAAAACGGCCGAGTCCACCCTCGATTACGTAATCTTCGAAATGCGCGATCCCGGCGGTGCCTTCCACTCTGCCGAGGACGCCGACAGCCTCCGCCGCTTCGGCGACGCCCACAAGCACGAGGGCGCGTTCTGGACATGGACGGCGGAGGAAATCTCCTCGCTGTTAGAGCCAAAGCCCGCCGCCATTTTCTCGTTGGCTTATGGGGTCGAGGCGGAAGGAAACGCCCGCCCCGAAAGCGATCCGCACGGCGATCTCGAAGGGCAGAATACGCTCTTTCGCGCACTCGGAAACGACAAGCTCGCCGAGGCTTTCGGTTTATCGGAAGATGAAATCGCGCGCTCGCTCGCAGAGTCCCGCTCCAAGCTGCTCGCACACCGCGCCACCCGCCCGAAGCCGCACCGCGACGACAAGATCATCACCGCCTGGAACGGCCTGATGATCTCCGCCCTCGCCCAAGCCGCCGCCGCTTTCCAATCGGAACGATATCTCAATGCCGCGACCGACGCCGCCCGATTCATCCGTGAAAATCTCTGGGACGGCACCCTCCACCGCAGCCATCGTGGCAAGTGCGGCAGCGCGAAAGCCTTCCCCGCCGATTACGCATTCCTCATCGCGGGTCTTATTGATCTCCATGCCGCGGATGCCTCCGGCGGCTGGCTCGATTGGGCCGTCGAGCTCCAGGCTGTGATGGATCGTGAAACATGGAGCGAGGAAAAGATCGGCTACGTGATGTCCTCGGAAATAAACGGAGCAACACTGCTGACCATCCGCGAGGATTACGACGGAGCCGAGCCTGCGCCGAACCACGTGGCCGCCCTCAACCTCCTCAGGCTCGCCGTGCTCGCCGATACCGAGGCTTTCGCGAAACGCGCCGAGTCACTGCTCCGCGCCGGTGCGGGAACGCTTGCGAAGCAGGTCTTTGCCGCTCCCGTTCTGCTCGCCGCCCACGATCTCCACCACCGCGGCGTGCAGCATTTCAAAATCCCCACCTCCCGCTACAAGGAAAGCCTCGCCCGCCTCACCGCAACCCACCGTCCGCGCGCCGTTTTCACCCCGCATGATGGCCATCAAATCCTACTCTGCGAGGGCATGACCTGCCGCATCTTCGCGGACTGAAAGGTTTTTCGATGTTGGACGTTCCCGCAGCGTCGTTCACACTCCGCCCGTGAGCGGAAAAAACATCGTCTATTTCGACCTAGAGACACAGCGCAGCATCAGCGATGTCGGCGGCTACGCGAATAAAGCCAAACTGTGCGTATCCGTGGCCGTCACTTACTCCACCGCCACCGGTGAATACGTGATCTACGCCGAGAAGGAGTTGGACGCCCTCACCGAGCAGTTGCTCAGGGCGGATCTCGTGGTCGGCTGGAACCACGTCGGCTTCGATTATCCCGTCCTCCAGGCCTACGTGCTGCCGAACCTTGAGGAGCAGACGCTCAACCTCGACATGATGCTCGACGTGAAGGAGCGCATGGGACGTTTCCTCAAGCTCGACAACGTCGCCTCCACCTCGCTCGGCACCGGGAAATCCGCCGACGGCCTCGACGCGATTCGCTGGTGGCAGGAGCACAAGAGAACGCGCGAGTTCGAGCCACTGCGCAGGATCGCGGAATATTGCGCCTATGACGTGAAGGTCACGCGCTTCGTCCACGAATACGGAATGAAGCACGGTTTCATCAAATACGAGGATGCCGGCAGGATCATCGAGCTGCCGGTGGAGTGGTGAGATTTTACCGGGCTATTTCATGACCCATACGGCGTGTTTCATGATCTCAATGACGATCAAATCGACTTAATCCATGCCACGATCTTCGAGTCGTCGCCGCCCGACGCCCACACATGGCGCAGGAAATCGGCGGGGTGGATGCCTCCGTTTTTCGCGAGGAAATTCCGGTCGCCGCCGCAGCCATACATCACGTCGGGATCGAGTTCGCCGCGGAGTTTCGCGCGGGCTTTGACGAGGATGCGCGGCAGATACGGGATGCCGTCGAGTTCCTCGCCGAAGCTTGGCAACTCGTCCCTAGTGATCGAAATCCCACTGACTTTCGCCTTCTGGTCGACAAGGAAAAAATCCCTACGCACCGCCGCCACCAGCAGCGCGGTGCCCGGCGAGGGTTCGCCTTCATCCACAAAGTCCTCCACGAAATCGAAAAGCTCCCGTTTCTTGCAACCGGTGCTTTCGAGAAAGGCGACTTCCTCCGCTGAATATCCCGTTTCGTAATTAAAATCCCCTTTGCGGTGAGCCGCCGCTACGCGTTCGAAAAGGGCGCTGAATCTGTCGTTCCAAGTCATGCGCGGAGCTTTGAACCCCCTCGCGATGAATGCCAACGGTTTTTTCCACTTACGCATCGAGATCATCCGGTTAAACTGCGGCGACAAGATGATCTGGAAAATCCAAGGCCGCCACCTCGATCTCTCCCGCCGTGCCCAAACCATGGGCATTCTCAACGTCACCCCGGATTCATTTTCGGACGGCGGGAACTTCACAGGTCACGACACCGCCCTCGCCCATGCCCGGAAAATGATCGCGGAGGGCGCGGCGATCATCGACATCGGCGGCGAGTCCACCCGGCCCGGCGCGCGGCCCGTGGATGCTGATGAGGAAATCCGCCGCACGATTCCGGTCATCCGTTCCCTGCGCGCCGAATGGGATGGCCTGATTTCCATCGACACCATGAAAGCTTCCGTCGCCCAAGCCGCGCTTGATGCGGGCGCGGACATCGTCAACGACGTTTCCGGCCTCACCGCCGACCCTGAAATGACCGCCGTGTGCGCAGGCTCGGACTGCGGGATCGTCATCATGCACATGCGCGGCACCCCAGCGGACATGCAGGAAAACCCCGCCTACTCAGATGTCGTCGAGCAGATCAGGGAATATTTCAAAGACCGTTTGGAAAACCTCAAAACGCATGGCATCTCCCCTGCCCGGCTTTGTTTCGATCCCGGCATCGGCTTCGGGAAATCCCTCGATCACAACCTCGCCCTCCTCCGCCATCTCAACGAACTCGCGCCACCGGAATTTCCCCTGTTGCTCGGCGTTTCCCGCAAATCCGTCATCGCCAAGCTCACCGGCGCGGAACTCCCGTCTGACCGCGACGCCGCCACCTTCGCCCTCACCGCCATGGCTCGCATGAAAGGCGTCATGCTCCACCGCGTCCATGATGTGAAAGGCAACCTCGCCGCCCTCCGCGCCGCCGAGGGAGTCATGGGCACATAACACTTTCCACCTTTGACTTCGCAACGCTGCCCGCTACACAAGCGGTATGGAAGACCCGCGCGAACACGGCCCGCAGCCGCTCGATGAACTCATGGAGAAATGGAAGCTCACGAACCACCAGCTCGTAGAGACGTCCACCGAACAGCTCAACCACAAGCAGGTGCAGAAAGCCCGCAAAGGCCGCCAACTCACCCTGCCCATGATGCAGAAGGTCTGCCGCGCTTTCAACATCGCCATCTGGCACCGTCTCAACAAGGCGCAGAAGGAAACCTACTTCGAATACATGCACCGCCACCTTTTCAACTACGCGAAAGGCCATGAAGCGGAATGGGCGGATCCCAATACAGGGCTTTATCCGAGCGAATGATTTGCGCACCATGAAAACCCTGCTCTTCCTTTTCCTGACGCTCACCGTCTTCGCGGCCGATCCGCTCACCCACCTCGAGCGCTGCACATTGGTCAAGGCCGATTGGTCGGACGGCGACAGCTTCCCGATCCGCACCGCCGATGGAAAGGAAATCACCATCCGCCTCTACGGCGCGGACTGCATCGAGTGGCATGTGACCGATGA
This sequence comes from Akkermansia muciniphila, assembly GCA_945870545.1. Taxonomy (GTDB): domain Bacteria; phylum Verrucomicrobiota; class Verrucomicrobiia; order Verrucomicrobiales; family Akkermansiaceae; genus Luteolibacter; species Luteolibacter muciniphilus_A. The sequence continues at coordinate 1,389 of CAMBTF010000077.1, read as the reverse complement.
AAGCGACGCCCGCCGCCTTCGCGCGCAGAGGCGCTACTTCGGCATCTCCGGTTTCGGCAGTTCGCCGCAGGAATCCATCGAAGCCGCCAAAGGCTTCGGCGGGAAAGCGGCGGAGGAAGTTGCCCGCGCCCTCGCGGAACCCTTTTCCGTGCATACCGCCTACTCGGACGCGCGCGGCGATGGCCGGTACAAGCGCTTCTACGGTTTCGTCACCACTTCCAAGGGCGAGGATCTCGCGACACGCCTCGTCGGCCTCGGCCACGCCCGCGCCTTCGGGGTTTATCGGGAAACGCCCAGCGGAGACACTTCCAAGGAATACCGCGCGTCCCTTGAGGATCTCGAACTCAAGGCCGCCAAAAAAGGCCTCGGCGCATGGACCGCCACGGATTGGGAGCATCTGCCCGTGGAGAGGAAAGAGGAACGGGATGAAAACGCCGAGATCGAACTCGCCCAAGGAGATGGTGGCCTCGCCGCAGGTGATAAAATCAACCCCAACAACGCCGCCCGAGACGAGCTGATGAAACTCCCCGGCGTCGGCGAGGTCACCGCGAACCGCATCATCGAAGCCCGCCCATTTTCCAAGCTGGAGGATCTCGACGCAGTGGACGGCATAGGAAAACAAACCCTTCTCCGATTGGAGCCGTTTCTCATGTTCGAGTGATTACTAACCATCTCGACATACCCACCATGGGAATGGCAGATTAAAGCATGGACGGTGATTTCGCTGGAAAGACCACTGCGGCCGACAGCGCCGGTGTGCATGGGCGCAGTTCAACCGGGGAGAAAATCGCATTGTTCCGATCGTTGTTCCGGGGACGCGAGGATGTGTATCCTCGCCGTTTCGAAAGCAAGAAAACCGGTCGCTCTGGTTACGCCCCGGCTTGTGACAACGAGTGGGTGCGCGGCATCTGTGAGAAACCCCGGATCAAATGCGGCGATTGCCCTCACCGCGCTTTCCTCCATGTGACCGATGAATTCATCCGCTGCCATCTATCGGGAAAAGACAAGGCCGGGCAGGAATTCATCGCCGGAGTCTATCCCATGCTCGCGGACGAAACCTGCTATTTCCTCGCCATGGATTTCGACAAGGAAACATGGCGGGATGATGTGCTCGCCGTCATGGCAACTTGCCGCGATCTCGATATCCCCGCCGCGCTCGAACGCTCTCGGTCCGGCAATGGCGGGCATATCTGGATGTTCTTCGCGGATGCCGTTCCTGCCACGCTCGCGCGAAAACTCGGCTCCTTTGTCCTAACAGAAACCATGGAACGGCGACCCGAACTCGGCCTCGCTTCCTATGATCGTCTGTTTCCCAACCAAGACACCCTGCCCAAGGGCGGCTTCGGAAACCTGATCGCCCTGCCGATGCAGAAAGTCCCGCGGGAAAAA
>CAMBTF010000076.1 GCA_945870545.1 Akkermansia muciniphila | reverse complement strand
AGTGCGCAAAAGCCAGCATCGACGGGATGGATCTCGCCGGCCTGAAAGTGGTGATCGATGCGGGGAACGGAGCTGGGTTTGAGGTCGGTCCGCAGATTTTCCGTGAACTCGGCGCGGAGGTGATCGCGATGGCGGTCGCGCCGGATGGACGCAATATCAATGAAAGCTGCGGCGCGCTCCACGCCGAACAAGCGGGGAAACTCGTGCGCGAATCGGGAGCCGATCTCGGTGTTTCGCTAGATGGTGATGCTGACCGCGTGATTTTCACCGACGCCCATGGCAACACGCTGAGCGGCGATCGCATGATGGCAATGTGCGCGATTTCCTTGAAGTATGCCGGAAAATTACCAGGCGACGCGATGGTCGCGACGGTGATGAGCAACCTCGGCATGGACGAGGCATTGCGCGCGGAGGGTATTTCCGTCTTTCGCGCCGGTGTTGGCGACCGCAAGGTGCTGGAGATGATGCGCGAGAAAGGGATCGTCTTCGGTGGGGAAAATTCGGGCCACCTGATTTTCGCGGAGCACGCGACGACTGGCGACGGCATCGTCAGCGCCCTGCAAGTTTGCCGGATGATGAAGGAAAGCGGGAAAACCCTCGCGGAACTCGCCTCCGTGATGCGCGAGTATCCGAGCACGTTGCTCAACCTCCCCGTCCGCGAAAAAACACCGATCGGCGATCTCCCGAAGCTCACGGCGCTCATTTCCATGGCGGAAAAATCCTTCGGGACGGAAGGCCGCCAACTCGTCCGCTACTCGGGCACGGAAAACAAGATCCGCGTGCTCGTCGAACACCGCGACGCGGATACGGTGGATCATTGGATCGCGAAATTCAGGGACACGATCAAGGAGGAAATCGGATGAATGGCAACCAGGATGATAGCTGGCCTTTAAAGATCACCGGCGATTTCCGGGTGGCGAACCGGCCGCTCTCTGAGTGGCTGGAAACGGCGGATGAGGAACTGCGCGAGATGATCCTCGCCTGCCGTTTCCCGTGGGATCTGCTCGCGATCCAGGAGCGTGTCATGGCCGGGTGGGAGGAGAAAATTTCCGGCGACGTGCATCCCGCCGCCGTGATTGAAGGTCGCGTCCAGATTGGCAAGGGATCGCGCATTTTGCCGGGCGTTTTTATCGAGGGCAACGTCGTCATCGGCGAGGGCTGCAAGATCGGGCCCAACTGCTATGTCCGCGGCTCCACCGCCATCGGCGACCGCTGCCACATCGGCCAATCCGTTGAGATCAAGAACAGTATCCTCCTCAGCGGCACGAACGTAGGTCATCTGTCATACGTCGGGGACTCGATCCTCGGTGAGAACGTGAACTTCGGCGCGGGCACGATCGTTTCCAACCTCCGCCACGACGGCCGCAACCATCTCTCTGCGGTGAACGGAATCCAGACGGATACCGGGCGGCGGAAATTTGGCGCGGTGGTCGGCGACGGTGTGCACACTGGCATCGGAACCTTGGTTTATCCGGGTAGGAAAATCGGGGCGGGCATGTTTACATTGCCCGGAGATATTGTGCGGAAGGATATCAGGTAACGGAAAGATAACATTATGTGCGGAATCGTAGGATACATTGGAAAAGCGAACGCGGCATCCGTCTTGATCGGCGGGTTGAGAAGGCTGGAATACCGCGGTTACGACTCGGCGGGGCTTGCCCTGTTGGACGGCCAGGTCCTGCACGTTTCGAGAGCTGTCGGAAAAGTCGCGAACCTCAATGAAAGGGCGCGCGCCGATTGGGACGCGGAGCTTTTCCAAAGGGCGGGCACCGGCATCGCCCACACCCGCTGGGCCACCCACGGCCCGCCGACGGAGGCGAACGCCCACCCGCACCTCGACAAGTCCGGCCATATCGCGCTCGTCCACAACGGCATCATCGGGAACTACCGTTCCCTGCGCGCGCGGCTCGAAAACAAAGGCCACCATTTCCTCTCGGAAACCGACACCGAGGTGCTCGCCCATCTCATTGGTGATTGTGACAAGGGCGATCTCCTGCAGGCCGTCCGCGACGCGCTCCATCAGGTGGAAGGGACGTTTGGAATCGCGGTTGTTTCCTCGCGCGAAACCGGTCGCATTATCACCGCGCGGCGCGGCAGTCCCATCGTGATCGGCGTCGGCCACGGCGAATCGATCATTGCCTCCGATGCCACCGCGATTCTCGCCCACACGCAGCGCGTGATTTACCTAGATGATAATGACATCGCGGTCGTCACCGCCGATGCCGTGGACATTCGCGACCTCGACAACCTGCCCGTCACCCGCGAGATCGCGGAGCTGGGTCTCGATGCGGCGGCGTCGGAAAAAGGCGGTTATGCGCATTTCATGCTCAAGGAAATCCATGAGCAGCCGGACTCGCTGGCGAATGCAATCCGCGGCCGTCTGGATCTCCAGACCGGCTCTTCGGTGCTCGCCGGGATGGGCTCCTCGCCGCGCGAGTTGGCGGACATTTCACGCGTGGTAATGGTCGGCTGCGGCACCTCGCTGCACGCCGCGATGGTTGGAGAGTATGCCTTCGGGGATCTCGCGGACATCCACGCGGAGGCGCGGCAGGCGGCGGAGTTCCGCTACCGGAATCCCATTCTCGGCAACCGCGATCTCGTCGTTGCGATTTCCCAATCCGGCGAGACCGCCGACACGCTCGCCGCCGTAATCGAGGCGCGGCAGAAGGGCGCCTTCGTGATGAGCCTTGTGAATGTGATCGGCTCTACCATCGCGCGGGAAACCGGTTGCGGCGTCTATCTCCACGCCGGGCCGGAAATTTCCGTGGCGTCCACCAAGGCCTTCACCTGCCAAGTGAGCGTGCTGCTGATGATGGCTCTGAAACTCGGTAGAGGACGCAGATTTTGCCGCGACGAGGGACTGAAACTGGCGCGTGAAATCGAAGCCATTCCCGAGCTCGTGCGGCGCGTGATCGCGCAGGACGACAGCATTGCGGAAATCGCTGCGCGCTACGTGGGGAACGAACACGCGTTCTTCATCGGGCGCGGGCCGATGTATCCCGTGGCTCTCGAGGGCGCGCTCAAGCTGAAGGAAATTTCCTACATCCACGCGGAGGGATACCATGCCGCGGAGCTGAAGCACGGCCCCATTGCTTTGTTGCAGGAAGGTACGCCCGTCATCGCCGTCGCCTGCGAGGGCCCCGCCAAGGATAAGACGCTCGGCAACGTCGAGGAATGCCGCGCGCGTGGCGCGAGGATCCTCGGAATCATCACCGAAGGCGACCATGAGGCGGAGCAGGTGATGGATGATTTCATTGCAATACCAGCCGCCCATCCGCTTGTCGCGACCATCCCCGCCACGGTTGCGTTGCAGCTTTTCTCCTATCACGTCGCCCGCCTGCGCGGCTGCGAGATCGACCAGCCGCGCAACCTCGCGAAAAGCGTCACCGTAGAGTGATCTCCGCCGCGAGCAATGCACGCTTCCGTCCCATGCCCCAGCGGTAGCCGCCCAGCCCGCCGTCCGTGCGGATCACGCGGTGGCAGGGGATAAGGAGTGAAATACGGTTCGCGCCGACCGCGCTGCCCACCGCGCGGGACGCTCCGGGCATCCCCAACTTTGCGGCAATCTTTCCGTAGGTGGAAACCTCGCCCGGCGGAATCTTCCGCAACGCCTGCCACACCCTCTCTTGGAAAGGCGTGCCTTTCATGTGGAGCCGAAATTCATCAAACGATTTACCGGAAAAAATCCGCTTCGCCATCTTACCCACGAATCCGTCATCCCGCACCAAGTCAGACTTCGGTAAATCCCCGCGCAGCACATTCAGTGACTCCTTTTCATCGCCATCGAAAAACGAAAGGTGCGTGATTCCATACGCACTTTCCGCGACAAACATTTTTCCGAACGGGCTCTCTGAAACGCCCCAGCGGATCTCTAACTGTTCGGTCGTTTTTATCACAGATACCTGGTCAGCGAATCCACCGTCGATTCATCTAGGACCCCGGCGAGGGCGATGGTGAGCTGCAGCATTGCGAGGTAGTCGTCGATATCGATGATCGCGTTGTGGGAGTGGATGTAGCGGGCGGGCGTGCCGAGGACGATGGAGGGGACGCCGTGGTTCGCGAGGTGGAAAGAACCCGCGTCGGTGCCACCACTGCGGCGGACGGTTACTTGAAAAGGAATGTTCGCACGCCGCGCGGTCTCAATTACGAGATCCGCGAGGCGGGGGTTTGTGATCGCGGTGGGATCATAAAGCCGGATCTGCACGCCGCCGCCGAGCTTGCCCTGACTTTCCATGAGGTTGAAACCCGGCGTGTCATCAGCCGGCGGTCCCTCCAACACAATGGCGACATCAGGTTTCACGAAATTCGCCAGCGTCTTCGCCCCGCGCAGACCGACCTCCTCCTGCACGCTGCCCGCGAAAATCAGTTCGTTCGGGTGGTCTGTGCCTGCCAGCTCCTGCGCCGCTTGGATCACGCAGGCCATGCCCACCCTGTTGTCGAAAGCCTTTGCCATGAAACGCCCCGGCCGGAACAGCGGCGTGAACGGCGACCACGGCGCGATCGGATCGCCGATGGAGATCCCGAAATCCTCGACCAGCTCCCGCCGCGAAGTCGCTCCCACATCGATGAACATCGCCTCGACCGGTACTGCGTTGTCACGCTGCGCGGCGGGGATGTGGTGCGGCGGACGGCTGCCGGTGACGCCGAGGATTTTCTCGCCGCCGCGCGTCAGGATCTGCACCCGCTGCGCCAGCATCACCTGCGGCCACCACCCGCCGATGGGCACGAACTGGATGAACCCGTCCGGCGTGAGGTTCTGCGCCATGAAGCCGACCTCATCCATGTGCCCCGCGATGAGCACCCGCGGCCCCTCGTTGGTGTGGGCGCAGATCACCGAGCCGTTCCTGTCCGCCGCTAATGGCCCGATGTCGGTGAGCTCGTCGGTGAAGATCGCCCGCACCTCGTCTTCGTGGCCGGAAACGGAATGGGCTTCGGTGAGTTCCTGCAACAGGGAAAGGGCTTTCGCTCGCATGGGGGGGAGGATGCGTCTGTCCCATCGCGTTGGAAACCCATTTTTTGGGATCGTGGGCTAATGATGCCATTCGCCTCCCCCCACCTTCCCGCTACAATCGTTTGCGCACCCGCGCATCGCGAGCCACACTCAGACCATGAAATCCGTTTCGCTGGCTTGCTACTTTTTCGCCACGCTCATTTCCCCCGCGTTCCAGCTGCCTTCCGGATCGGAGCAGTGCGTGGTCGGGGTGGCAGAGGGTTGGGATAGCTCGCATGTGACGCTTTCCTATTTCGAGAAAAAGGGCGGGAGCTGGCGCAAGGTCGGGGATGATTGGAAAGGACGGCTGGGCAGCAAGGGCTTGGTGTGGGGCAGGGGGATGCATCCGATTCCTGCCGGGGCGGTGCTGAAAAAGGAGGGCGATGCTCGCTCGCCCGCCGGGGTGTTCGATCTGGGCGGCGTGTGGGGCATCCACAAGAGCGTGAAAAAGCACCCCAAGACCTTTTATCATCAGGTCACTTCCCGCGATCTCTGGGTGGAGGACGGCGACTCGGAACACTACAACCGTTTCCTCACCCTCGACCGCGAACCCTCCACACCGTGGGAGAAAAAAGCGCAGATGGTGCAGGACGATTACCCGCATTCGCTGAAACTGTTCATCGCCCACAACGCGCCGCCGCGCGTGGTTCCGCACGGCGGTTCCTCGATTTTTTTCCACATCTGGCGTCGCGATGGCGCAGCGGCCACGGCCGGATGCACCACGATGTCCGAGGATCGGCTCCGCCAGATCATCGCAGCAGTTGACCCGGGCCGCCGCCCGCTTTACGTCCTGTTGCCCCGCGCCGAATACGAGAAGCTCAAACCCGTTTGGAAATTGCCATGACTGTAATCGCCCACCCACCCACCGCAGCCGCCCACCCACCCACCGCAGCCGCCCACCCACCCGTCGCAGCACCCACACTACCCGACTCGAAGGGACACTTCGGACAATTCGGAGGGATGTTCGTCCCCGAGACCCTGATGACTCCGCTCCAGGATCTCGCCAAAGCCTATGCCGAGGCCAAGGCTGATCCCGCGTTCCAGGCGGAGCTCGACGATCTCCTGAAAAACTACGTCGGCCGGCCCACTCCGCTGTATTTCGCGGAGCGCTGGACGGAGAAGCTCGGCGGCGCGAAAATTTATCTGAAACGCGAGGACTTGCTCCACACCGGCGCGCACAAGATCAATAACGCCCTCGGCCAGATCATACTCGCGAAGCGCCTCGGAAAAACCCGCATCATCGCGGAAACGGGAGCTGGCCAGCACGGCGTTGCCACCGCCACGGTGTGCGCCCGCTTTGGGATGGAGTGCGTGGTTTACATGGGCAAGGTGGATATGGAAAGGCAGGCGCTCAACGTCGCCCGGATGCGCCTGATGGGTGCGGAAGTCCGCGCCGTCACCGCCGGGCAGGCCACGCTCAAGGAGGCGGTGAATGAAGCCATGCGCGACTGGGTCGCCAGCGTGGAGAACACGCATTACATCATCGGCTCCGCGCTCGGCTCGCATCCTTTTCCCATGATCGTCCGCGATTTCCACCGCGTGATCGGGGTCGAGACCCGGGAGCAAATCCTGGAGCGCGAAGGCCGACTGCCGGACATGCTCGTCGCTTGCGTCGGCGGCGGATCGAACGCGATCGGCCTGTTTCACCCGTTCCTCGGGGATGAAAACGTCCGCATGGTCGGGGTCGAGGCCGGCGGTGACGGGATCATCCCGGAGCGCCACGCCGCGCGTTTCCAAGGCGGGAAACTCGGCATCCTCCAGGGCACGAAAACCTGGCTGCTCGCCAACGACGACGGCCAGATCGAACTCACCCATTCCGTTTCCGCCGGGCTCGACTACGCCGCCATCGGCCCCGAGCATGCCTTTCTCCAGGAGGCCGGCCGCGTGGAATACACCTACGCCACCGACGACGAGGCGCTCGCCGCTTTCAAGGAACTCGCCCACACCGAGGGCATCATTCCCGCCCTCGAAAGCGCCCACGCCATCGCCTACATTTCCAAGGTCGCGGCCTCGTTGCCGGAAAACTATCTCATCATCGCCAACCTCTCCGGTCGCGGCGACAAGGACGTCGAGCAAGCCGCGAGATACCTGCTTTGATCCATCCCGATGCCCGATCCCGCCTACGTCAGGAACGCCTTCGCCCGCATTGCGGATCGTTATGTGCTCACCAACCATGTCCTCTCCGGCGGCATGGATTTTTGGTGGCGGCATGTCGTCACGAAACGCATCAAGCAGCTCCGCCCCCGCAAGCTCATGGACGTGGCCAGCGGCACCGGTGACCTTGCCTTGAAAATCCAGGACGAGATCCCGGACTGCGAGGTGATGGCCACGGATTTCTGCGCGGAAATGCTCGCCCACGCCTCCTCGCGCGGGGTCAGGAAAACCCTCGTCGCCGATGCCCTCGATCTACCTTTCCCCAACGATGAATTCGATGTCGTTACCGTCGCCTTCGGCCTGCGGAACATGGGCGATTATCCGCTCGCACTCCGAGAAATGCGCCGCGTCCTCAAGCCCGGCGGTCATCTTTTCATCCTCGAT
>CAMBTF010000075.1 GCA_945870545.1 Akkermansia muciniphila | reverse complement strand
GGTGACCACAACGAGATCCTCGCAGAGCGTTGAAATTTCAAATTTCAACTCCCCAGAAATCCTCTTCCTTAGCGTTCTTGGCGACTTGGCGGTTCATCCCTCTTCTTTGAAGTTTAAAGTTTGAAATTTCGGGTTTAAAACCGCCGTGTGAACCTACTCCTCCGCCACGCCCGCATCGCCTCCGAATCCTCACCGGATCTACTTTTCGCTGACGTCCTGATCCGCGACGGGATGATCGTGAAAGTAGCCCCCAGCCTCCCTGATCCAGGAGACGCACGGGTGATCGATTGCGCGGAACGCATCCTCTGCCCCGGCTTTTTCGACGCCCACGTTCATCTCCGCGAGCCCGGTCAGGAGCAAAAGGAAAACATCACCACCGGCTCCGAGGCCGCGATCAACGGCGGGATCACCGGCCTCGTGATGATGCCGAACACCTCCCCCGCCCTCGACTCCGGTGCCAGCGTCGCCGCCGTGCTCGAGTCCGGTCGCCGCAACTCCCGCATCCCCATCTACACCTCCGGCTGCGTCTCGAAAGGCCGCGAGGGCAAGGAGATGGCGGGCATCGACGGCATGCGCGCCGCCGGGGTGAAAATGCTCACCGACGACGGCGACACCACCTCCAACCCCTCCCTGCTCTACCGCGCGATGCAATACGCCTCGGAGTTCGGCATGTTCTTCGCCTCCCACTGCGAGGTCCCGGAGCTCGCCGGCCCCCGCGCCCTCAACGACGGCCCCACCGCCTACAAGCTCGGCATCGCCGGCTCCCCCGCCTGCGCCGAGGAGATCATCATCGACCGCGACATCCGCCTCGCCCACGCCACCGGCGCCCACATCCACATCCAGCACGTCTCCTCGAAAATGGGCATGGAAACGATCCGCTGGTGGAAATCCCGCGGCGATGTAAAAGTCACCGCCGAGGTCTCGCCCCACCACCTGCTCTTCACCGACGAGGACATCGCCGACTTCGACACCCATTACAAAATGAACCCGCCCCTGCGGACGAAGGCCGACAACGAAGCCCTCCTCGAAGGCCTGTTAGACGGCACCTTCGACATGATCGCCACCGACCACGCCCCGCACACCCCCTTCGAGAAATCCCAGGATTTCGTCTCCGCACCCAACGGCATCACCGGCCTCGATACCGCCGTCGTTTCGCTCTACCACTACTTCGTCAAGGAAGGCAAATTCGGCTGGGACACCCTCGTCAAAAAATACTCCGCCGAGCCCCGCCGCCTGATGTCCTTGGAAGTCCCCACCATCGCCGAAGGCCAGCCCGCCGACCTCGTCCTCTTCAACCCCGAAGCCACCACCACCTTCACCAAGGACTTCATGAAATCGAAATCCCAGAACACCCCCTTCCTCGATAAGACGCTCAGCGGGCGCGTGGAGCTGGTGTTGCTGGGGGATGAGATCCTGCTGGAGCGATAATCAAGGAGGGGCTGCCTTCGGCTGCCCGGCAACCGGAGCCTCAGAGCACATGTCGCGGAAGATTTTCAGAACAGAATCGCAAAGGGCCGCATCGCGCAAAGGACTCAAGCCCCCGAAAAGGAAAAAGGACAAAAGAAGCTACTCCTTGCCGCTTTTCTTTCTCGGCGGGGTGTTCCTTATACTTGGTACCGCCGAAGCGATCTATCCTATCCCGTTCCACTCATCCGGCGGGCTTGGAAAAACGGATTGGGGAACGGTCACCGCAATCTACAGCGAAGGGCAATCCCGGGGTTTCGGTATTCTATTTATCCTCATGGGACTTCTCTTCCTTTACTGGGGTTACTGCGCGGTTAGAAACGCCAGAAAAAAGCCCCCCACTTCCCTTCACACTGATCACTGATCACTGATCACTTTCCACTTCTTCCCATGCACACCTACCCCGTCACCTGCCCGACCTGTTTCGAGACCTTCGAGATCGCGGTTCCGCCGGAGTCCGAGATGCCGACGGAGTATGATTACGACTGCGAGGTTTGTTGCCGGCCGATGATCCTCGTCCTGAACTCCTCCGAGGACATCTACGCGCAGTCGCTGGCGGATTAGCCCAAGGAAGGGCTGCCTTCGGCTGCCCGGCAACCTGAGTGAATTTGCTCCATTCTTATCTGGCAGCCGAAGGCAGCCACACCATGCCCTTTAATCCAGCAGATCCGGATAGCGTTCCCGCGCGACGGCGAGGGTGAGATCCATGATCGCCGCCGAGCCGCTCATCCGCAGCGCCTCTTTTGCGGTGGCCTTGCATTGCGCGAAATCGAGGGAGCGGATCACCTGGCCGACCTTTGGTACGATTTTCGGTGAAACGGAAAGTTCCTCCACACCGAGACCGATGAGCAGCGGGGTGAGGCGGATGTCGCCGGCCATTTCGCCGCAGACCCCCGTCCAGATCCCGTGCTCGGAGCCGGCTTCCACCGTTTTCCCGATGAGGCGGATCACGGCGGGGTGTGTGGGCCTGTAGAGGCTCGCCACGTGCGGATTCACGCGGTCGACGGCGACGGTGTATTGGATGAGGTCGTTGGTGCCGATGGAGAAAAAGTCCACGTGCGGCGCGAGGATATCCGCGCAGATGGCAGCGGAGGGAACCTCGATCATCACCCCGACGGGGAGCTTGGGATCGAAGGGCACGCCCTCGGCAACGAGCTCGTCCATGCAGCGTTTCAAGGCCTCCCGAGCAGCTAGAAGCTCGGAGAGTCCGGAGACGAGCGGGAACATCACCGCGATCTTGCCGTGATGGCTGGCGCGGAGGACGGCGCGGAGCTGATCCCGGAACATCGCCGGGCGGGAAAGGGAAACGCGGATGCCGCGCCAGCCGAGGAACGGGTTCGGTTCCGGCTCGGTGAGCGGCTCGACGGGCAGCTTGTCGCCACCCGCATCCAGCGTGCGGACGATGATGAGATCCGGGGCGACTTCCTTCGCCACTTTCGTGTAGGCCGCCGTCTGCTCCGCCTCGTCGGGCATCTCGCTGCCGTTGAGGAGCAGGAACTCGGTGCGATACAGGCCGACACCCTTCGCGCCGCTGCGTTTCACCTCATGAAGCTCCTCAAGGAACTCGATGTTTGCGGAAAGCGTGACCTTGTGGCCGTCGAGGGTCTCCGTCGCCTCGTCGCGCATCGCGTCGAGCTCGGTGCGTTGCTTTTCCTTCTCGCTCGCGAGGGCTGCGTAACCGGCGAGCGTCTCCGGCGTGGGATTGAGCACCAGTTTCCCCGCGTAGCCATCAATGACGGCGGGCGTGAGCGCCGTCACCTGGATCACGGATGCGCCGAGACCGACCACGGCGGGAATGCCGAAGGAGCGGGCGAGGATCGAGGTATGGGAATTGATGCTGCCCTGCTCCGTGGCAAATCCGAGAAGGTGCCGCCGGTTCATCGAGGCGGTATCCGAAGGCGAGAGATCGTAGGCCAGCAGGATGTGAGTGTCGTCCGGCGTTTCGTAATCGAAATCCACATCGACCTTGAAATTCCGCAGCACCCGCTGGCAGACGTCCTCGATGTCGGCGGTGCGCTCGCGGAGGTACGGGTCGGGGATGCGGCGCATCGCCTCCAGGAAATTCTGCATCACCGCGTAGAAGGCGTATTCCGCATTCTGCAGGCGGCTGGCGATCGCCTCGGAAACCTTGGAGAGCAGGTTATTGTCCTCCAGCAGCATGACGTGCGCCTCAAAAATCTCGCTGTCGGCATTGCCGGATAGCGACTCGAGCCTTTCCTGCAAGTCCTTGAGCTGCTTTTTCGTGACCGCCACCGCCTCGTCGAAGCGTGCCCGCTCATCGACCACATCCTCCTCGGAAATTTCATAGATCTCCGGCGCCGAAAAGCCGCGCGCGATCACATGGATCGGCCCCACCGCGATCCCGGGTGAAGCCGGGATGCCCGTGTAGGTGATTTCCTGTGGTGTGCTTGTCTTTGCCATTCGCTGAAACAGAAAGTGGGGGTTTTCGTGATCGGATGCAAGGTTTCTGGCAACCCCGCACCGGAACCGCAGGAGCCATCAAAAAACCGCCTTCCCCGGAGGGAAGACGGCTTTCTGTTGAGGGGAAGTTGATCAGTTTCCCTAAGACGATCAGGGAGTCGGAACTTCCGAGATCGTCTTGAGGATGCGCGAGGCGATCTGGTAGGGATCGCCCTGGGAGTTGGGGCGGCGGTCTTCGAGGTAGCCCTGATACTTGCCGTCCTTCACGAAGCTGTGCGGAACGCGGATCGATGCGCCGCGGTCGGCCACCCCGTAGGAGAACTTGTCGATCGACTGGGTCTCGTGGAGGCCGGTGAGGCGCATGTGGTTATCGGGGCCATAGACGGCGATGTGCTCCTCGACGTTCTCGGCGAATTTCGCCATGAGAGCTTCGAAATACTCCTTGCCACCTGTCTCGCGGAGATACGTCGTGGAGAAGTTCGCGTGCATACCGGAGCCGTTCCAATCGCTGTCGCCGAGCGGCTTGCAGTGATATTCCACGTCGATGCCGTATTTTTCGCAAACACGCTGGAGAAGATAGCGGGCGACCCACATTTCGTCGGCGGCCCTTTTGGAGCCTTTTCCGAAGATCTGGAATTCCCACTGGCCTTTTGCCACCTCGGCGTTGATGCCTTCGTGGTTGATGCCGGCGTCGAGACAGAGATCGAGGTGCTCCTCGACGATCTGGCGGGCGATGTCACCCATGAAGGAGTAGCCCACGCCGCAGTAGTAAGGACCTTGGCCGACCTTGGGGAAACCATCGGCGGGGAAACCGAGCGGACGGCCGTCCTGATAAAGGAAATATTCCTGCTCGAAGCCGAACCATGCGCCCGGATCGTCGAGGATGGTGGCGCGTCCGTTGGAAGGGTGCGGAGTGCCGTCCGGCATCATGACTTCGCACATGACGATGGCTCCGTTCTTGCGGGTGCTGTCAGGAAAAATCGCCACGGGCTTGAGCACGCAATCGGAGCTGCCGCCGGGCGCCTGCCGGGTGGAGGAGCCGTCGAAGCCCCAAAGCGGGAGCTCCTCAAGGGCGGGAAAGCTGGCAAACTCCTTGATTTGGGTTTTGCCGCGAAGGTTCGGGACGGGGGTGTATCCGTCGAGCCAGATGTATTCCAATTTGTATTTGGCCATTTTGTTTCTGTTTGTTTTGTGGTTAGCGATGGTTTTGTCTGAGAGCAGGCGACATGTATCCAGCCGCCGGCATCACCGACAAGCAAAAATACAGCATGATTTATGCCATTTTTACGGTGACGTAAATCATGATTGTCTCCGCTGCGGGTTTCAATCGATGCGGATGACGACGAGTGTTGTATCGTCCGTTCCCGAGTTGTCCATGGCGCGTTTGAGAAGATTTCCGCAAACCTCGTGGGGCGACGATTCGGCGGCGAGGGCTTCGGAAATGTGGCGTTCCCAGACGCCGTCGATGAGGCCGTCGGAGCAGATGAGGAAACGGTCGCCCGGCTGGTAATTCACGGCCGCGAAATGGGGGCAGACCTGTAAATGCCCGCCGCCGACCACCTCATAGAGCGCGGAACGGCGGGGGTGTGTGCGGTATTGGATCTCGTGGATCTCGCCACGTTTCCACTGCGCCCAGGCCGTGGTGTGGTCTTTGGTGAGCTGCTCCAGTTTCCCGCCGCGGCTCCGGTAGATGCGTGAGTCGCCGACATTCGCCAGATACATGTTTTCCGGTGTAAACCACGCGAACGCAAGCGTCGCGGCCATGCCTTTTTTATCATCCATTCCCGACCCTACCGCATTGATGTGCTCGTGGACTTCCTTGAGTGCTTGCTGGAGGTGGGCGATGGAGTCGGGGAAAAAGCCCGCCGCCGCCGCGCGGAACGTTTCCGGGATGATCGCCGTCATGCGTTCCAGGATCAGGGAGGAGGCGAGATCGCCCGCGTTGCCGCCGCCCATGCCATCGGATACGGCGAAGACCAGGTCGCAGGTGGCAACGGAAGCCTCGCCGGCCTCGCCGAGTTTCGTCGCGCCGTTGATATCGGAGGAAAAAACGATCCACGAGTCATCGTTGCGGGGCTTGCGGGTGCCGCTCACGGTGGCGCCCGCCCATCGGAACTTCGGTTGCTGCGGCACGGTTCAGGGGTTCGGCGTGGATTTCGGATCGGGCAGGATTTCCGCAAGCTCGAAATCGATAATGCAGAAACGCCCGAGCTTGTCGGAGTAGGTGATGTTGCGCGGCTCGGCGTCGAGGTGGCGCACGCCGTAATCCCGCTCCAATACCGCAAACAGCGAATCGGCCTTCTCCTTCGTGATCTGCGGGGCGGGGCGACCACAGTTCGTGGAGACGAAATAAAACTCCTCCGGATGTTCCTCCAGCACCTTTGGCACATAGGGACAGCCCCTTTGCTCCAAGACTTTGAGCACCTCCACCTCTTTCGCGTAGCGGCTCGCCACATCGCTGCCCCGCATCCGCTTGTGGACATTTCCATAGAAATCAATCCGCACATGGGATCGCAGCCCGTCTTTCATCGGTTCCATCGACATCGCGGGATATCCTAACCCCCTTCCATCGCCGCGCACAACCGTTCTTCCTTGAAGTTTGGGATTTGAAATTTGAGATTCCCCCGCGATGCGGATTATTTCAGGAAAAGCCGGGCGCACAGCCATCAAGGTGCCCTCGGCGGTCGCGCGGCCGACCACGGACTTCGTCCGTCAGGCGATTTTCTCCATCCTCGGGGAAACGATCCACGGCGCGCGCGTGCTCGATCTTTTCTGCGGTTCCGGCGCGCTGGGGCTGGAGGCGTTGAGCCGGGGCGCGGCTTCCTGTGTATTCGTGGACGAGCACCGGCAGGCCATTGCCGTGACCGAGGAAAACCTGAAAAAGTCCCGCCTCGAAGACGGCCGATGCGTGAAGGCCGAGGCCTTTTCTTTTCTCAGCCGCGATGCCGCCACCTACGATCTCATCCTCGCCGATCCGCCTTATTGGAAAGGCTACGGCGATACCGACCTCGCCGCGAAGCTTATGGCATGGGAACATTTCCCGCAAAGGCTCGCCGCCAACGGGTATCTCGTGATCGAGATTTCCTCCGCCCAACCCACCCCGCCCTCGAATCATTTCCACCTGATCGACCGCCGAGAATACGGCTCCAGCGCGATCCTGATCCTCGCCCATCCGGAGACATGACAGGCCATCTTGCACTGCTGATTTATCGGGCGCTGCTGCCGGTGCTGTTCCTCATCGCGTTTCCCGGTTGGGTGGTGAAAATGCGGCGGCGCGGCGGCTATGGCACAGCGCTCAACGAACGGATCGGCCTCTATTTCGGCGCGGCCGCGTTCGAGCCCTCCGGCGCGATTCATCTCCATGCGGTCAGCGTCGGGGAAACGATGCTCGCGATCAAGCTGCTGAAAGCGTGGGCCGCTGAAAAGCCCGCCGCGCGCTTTGTCCTCGCGACCGGCACCGCCACCGGCCACCACCTCGCGACAAGCGCCGCCGTCCCCGGTCTTCGCGTGACCTACGCGCCGCTGGATTTCCCGTGGATGATCCGCCGCTACCTCAACCGCTTCGAGCCGGAGCGCCTCGTCCTCATCGAGGGCGAGGTCTGGCCGAACCTCCTTCGCATCGCCGAAAATCGCGGCATCCGCGTCGATCTCGCCAACGCCCGCACCTCCCCCCGCTCCGCCCGCCGGCTGCTGAAATTCGCGCCCGCCCTGCGCCCGTTTTTCTCAAAACTCTCCACCGTCTGCATCCAGGAAGAGGAACACCGCGCGCTTTGTCCTCGCGACCGGCACCGCCACCGGCCACCACCTCGCGACAAGCGCCGCCGTCCCCG
>CAMBTF010000074.1 GCA_945870545.1 Akkermansia muciniphila | reverse complement strand
ATGCCGATCTGGGCGTCTGCGGATAACAATGCGGCTGTCGGTTTCATCAAAGCCCAGACTTCGCCCGTTGTAAGAGACAGCGCCGCGGAAAGCTACATCTGGAGCAACCGCTCATCCAAGCCCGCCGAACTTGTCGAGGTGGCCGGCATGATCACCAACGAGGGCAGCAGAAACAGGGCGACAGGAATCGTCGCTGCCCGCTGGATGCAGGAGGACAAAGCCGCCGCCACCGAATTCATCAACGGCACCGATTTCATTAACGACGACATGAAACAGCGTCTGCTCAGCGGTCGCCCGATGTGGGGTGGTGATCGCCGGGGACGCGGTCGCGACTGACCGTTATTCGGCGCATTCGAGGTGCTGGTCGTCCTTGAGAAGGCGAATTTGAGGTCTAAAGTTAGGTTTCGTAATCACTGTTTGACATTTTTCGTTGCCCCTTCAACAACTAGATAAGCTCAATAATCGCCCGGTGAATTCGACTCCATGAAAGATGGAGGTTCCACCAGACGTTTTGGTTGGGTCATTTAAAAATCAAACTACCAGACCATGAATCGACGCAAAATCCTCCGGACGGGCACCCTTGGCACCCTCGGCTTACTCATTTCCCCATCGTTTCAAACGGCCCGCGCGCAAGGTCGTATTTTTGGCGCAAATGATAAAATCCGAATTGGAATCGTCGGGTTTTCAGACCGCCTTAACAGTTCGCTGCTCCCGGCCTTGAAAGGACTGATGGCTGAATTCAACTGCGAATGCGTGGGAGTCTCCGATCTCTGGAGCGTCCGCCGGGACGATGCCAAGGCCTATTTCGCCAAGCACTTCAACCAAGACATCGCCACCTACCGGAACAATGAGGAGCTTTATGAGAAGGCGAAGCCCGACGCAGTGATCATCTCGACGGCAGATTTTCAGCACGCCCTGCATGCCATTGAGGCGATTCAAGCTGGCTGCGACGTTTATTGCGAAAAGCCGTTTGCCGAAACCATGCAGGATGCTCGTGCCGCTCTCAAAGTGGCCAAAGAGTCCGATCGGATCATACAAATCGGTTCACAGCGCCGCTCGGGACGCTTCTATCACGCGGCTCATGATTTCCTCAAGGCCGGGAAATTCGGACCGATTGTGGCCGCTGAAATGACATGGAACGTGAATGAGCCCGGCAGATGGCGCCGCAGCGCCGCTGTGGCCAAGCTCAAGGAACAGGACACCGACTGGAAACGCTTCCTCTGCAATCGGCCGGATGACAAATTCGACCCCCGCAAGTACCTCGAGTATCGTCTTTTCTGGCCCTACTCCTCCGGCATCCCCGGCCAATGGATGAGCCATCAAATCGACACCGTTCACTGGTTCACCGGCCTCCCCCACCCACGTTCGGTGGTGGCCAACGGCGGAATCTATCAATGGAAAGATGGCCGCAGCAACTGGGACACGATGACCTGTGTTTTTGACTACGGTCCCCTGGATGATCCCTCCAGCGGTTTTCAGGTCACCTTCGGCTCACGCAACAGCAACTCGGCTGGCGGCACCAAGGAGATCTATTATTCAAACGGAGGCGAACTCAATCTTTTAACCAACCAGGTGACTCCCAATGGCGGCATGCCCGAAAAGGAAGCCGCTGTAATGGGTCTCAAACCCAACCTGCTAGAGACCTCCAAACTTGAGGTTCCTGCCGAGGTCGCCACCTCGGCGAATACCGGCGCGGACGCAATCACCACCGCCCACATGAGGAACTGGTTGGAGTGCATCCGCTCCCGCAAACAACCTCACGCCCCGGTGGAGGCTGGCTACCAGCATTCCATCGCCACGATCATGTCAAACGCTGCCGCCCGCACGGGTGAGCGGGTCACCTTTGACGAAAAGACCCAGGAGGTCATGGCCGGCAACAAGGTCTTTCACCTCTGATCCCCACTACCATGAGCCACCATGCCATTCCGCGAAGACAGTTTATCCGTAACACCTGCGGGATCGCTCTAACAGCAGCTTTCACCCCTAGAGTCTTCGGTGAAAAAACATCCGCCCCCACGGAGAAGCTTTTCACGGCCATGGGCATCTCCGGATCACTCGACCAGGCCGCCGTGCTGAAAGAAGCAGGCGCGGAATTCCTGATCGAAAGCGTGGGGGATTTCCTCGTCCCGGATCAGCCTGATGACATCTTCGAAAAAAACCTCGCCAAGCTCGCCACTTCGCCGCTGCCGATCCTTGCTTGCAACGGTTTCATCCGACCGGCCAATCTCCATTGCATTGGCCCGGATGCCAATCACGGCGCGATTCTAGAATGGTCGGACACTACCTTTCGCCGCCTGAAGCAAATTGGAGGGAAATTCATCGTGTTTGGAAGCAGCGGCGCCCGCAAACTCCCCGTCGGCTGGCCACTGGAAAAGGCGGACGAGCAATTCGTCAACCTCCTCAAAGCCATGGGCACCCTCGCTGAGAAACACGCAGTCATGGTGGTGGTCGAACAACTCCGCTCCGAGGAGTGTAATTTTTTAAACCACATCGAGCGTGCCGCTGCCTTGATTCGCTCCGCAGGCCACCCTCGCATCCGGGTGCTTGCGGATCTCTATCACATGCGCCGCATGGGGGACACTCCCGCCGATCTCAAGGCAGCGATGGATGTCGTCGCCCATGTTGAAATCGCTGAAAAAGAAACCCGCAGTTATCCCGGCATCAGCGGCGATGATTTCCGTCCGTTTTTTCAGGTCCTCCGGGAGTCCCGCTACTCCGGCGCTATCAGCATTGAAGGAAAGGGCGAACCCCACCAGGTCGCACCCGCCTTCGCGGAAATTTCCAAACAGGCCGCAGAGGTCTGATGCGGTATTGATGTGCTAGGAATTTGTTTTTTGCGTGAAGGCCGTTGAAAGAACCGTTGGGTAAGACCGGCTTGCCTGTCGAAGCCTTCGGCAAAGAATGGAGGGCGGGGAAAGGGGGGTTGTTCTCCCCAACGAATTCCACGGGGAAATCCAAGCTGTGTTTGGCGAGGGCGCCTCGCAACGCGAGCCCTTTGGCCGGCACCACGGCGGCATCGCCAGTCTTGAAGAGTAGCTGGAATCCGTTGCCGGATTTTTTCCACGGGGTGGGGTCATTGACGTCGTAGGAGAGGTAGAGGTTGTCGGCATTGTAGACCGTGCGGAAATCGGCTGTTGCTGGTTGGCCGTCATCCGTGATGCGCATCCCCTTCAACGGATTCTAGGCAATCTATCCTTTTGCGTCCTTCTTCGCGACGGCAATGGTGTACGGCCCGGCAGTTGTGCGGCAGATGTGCTTTACCTAGCAATCATTACCTAGTCCCGTGCCGCTCGCGTTCCCTGATCTCTCCCGCAGCCCATGCCGCGTGTTCTGAGATGAGGGGGTCGGGATCGGTGGCGGCTTGACTTAGGCCGGGGAGGTCTTCGGATGTTCCGGTGTTGCCGAGGGCGACGCAGACGTTCCGCAGGAAGCGGGAGCGCTTGATGCGCTTGATCGGGGATTTGGCGAAGGTGCGGCGGAAGGCCTCGTCGTCCATAGCGAGGAAATCGCGAAGGCGGTGGGCGAAGATTTCGGTGCGCGCTTGGAAGGAGATTTCGCGGGATGTTTGGGCGAAGCGGTTCCATGGGCAAGCTTCGAGGCAATCGTCGCAGCCGTAGATACGGTCGCCGATGGCGCGGCGGAATTCCATGGGGATGGGACCTTTATTCTCGATGGTGAGGTAGGAGATGCAGCGGCGGGCGTCGAGCTTGTGGGGGGTGGTGATGGCTTGTGTGGGACAGGTGGTGATGCAGCGCGTGCATTTCCCGCAATGGTCACCGAAAGGGGGATCGGGCGGGAGGTCGAGGGTGGTGAGCAGCTCGGCGAGGAAGAACCAGGCACCGAGGCGGCGGTGGATCTGGACGGTGGATTTCCCGCTCCAGCCGAGGCCGGAATCCGTAGCAAAATCGCGCTCCAGCACC
Source organism: Akkermansia muciniphila (assembly GCA_945870545.1). Classification (GTDB taxonomy): domain Bacteria; phylum Verrucomicrobiota; class Verrucomicrobiia; order Verrucomicrobiales; family Akkermansiaceae; genus Luteolibacter; species Luteolibacter muciniphilus_A. Next base: position 3,814 of record CAMBTF010000074.1, on the reverse strand, counting down.
GGGCCGGTATCGACGTAATAGCGCTGGGTGCCGCCGAGTCCCTTGAGCTTTGCGTCGAGGAGAGCGAGGCGTTTTTCGATGAGATCGTGGTAGTCTTCGTTCCACGAATAGCGGGCGATACGGTAGTCCGCGGGGTGGCCTTCGGGGAAAGGGTTGGAGCCGGTATGATAGTTCAGCGCGAGGCAGATGACAGCGCGGCAGCCGGGTAGGACTTCGCGGGGATCGCAGCGGCGGTGGGGCGTTTTTTCCATCCACGCCATCTCGCCGTGGCGGTCGTCGCCGATCCATTCCATGAACTCGTCGGCGTGGGTGGCGCGTTTCGCGGTGGCGATGCGGCAATCGTCGAATCCGAGCTCGGCGGCCCAGCGCTTGATGGTGTCGGCGGGTTCGCTCATGCGGGATGGGCGAAGAAATAGCGGGCGCTTTCCAGGATGCCGGTGGCGAGTTCGTGGGACTCCAGCCCGGCGGTGTCCACGCGGAGATGGGCGGTCTCGCGATACCATGGTTCGCGCTCGGCGAGGAGGTCGGAGATTTTTTCGCGGGCGTCCGGGGCGTTGAGCAGAGGGCGGTCGCGGTTGCGGGAGGTGCGCTCGTAAATGATATTTTCGGGCGCGCGCAGCCAGACAACGTAGCCGAGCTTACGCAGTAGTGCGCGGTTCTCCGGGCGGATCACAATCCCCCCGCCGGTGGAAATGATGTGACGCGTGTCGGTTTGCTTGGAAATTTCTTGGAGCTGCATGGTCTCGAAATCACGGAAGGCGGACTCGCCCTGCTCGCGGAAAATCTCGGTGATTCTTTTCCCCATGGTTTCCTCGATGATCTGGTCGATGTCCATGAGGCGGTAGCCGAGCCGTTGGTGCAGCTCCCGCCCCACGGTGGATTTCCCGCATCCCATGAAGCCGATCAGAACGATGTTCTTCGGTGTGGCTTCCGTTTCATTCATGGCGGCAGGTTAACGCCGGAAAGCGGAAGGTAGAAGCCACAAAATGGGGCGGGCACCACTTGGTGGGGGAAAGAATTCAAACCACGGATGAACACGGATAAACACGGATGAAAAGTCAGGAAAGTGCATCTCTCTAGTGGTTCTCTTATCCCATCGGGCAGGTTTTTTCCCAACGTAGGAATCCGGGCAGGGGTGGGTAGTGATTTCCTCGATTCCGGGACTTTTGGCTAGAAAATCCGTGCCTCATGACGAAAACAAAGGCATAAATCCCGTAGAAGCCTTTCAGAATGTCTGCCATCCAAGTTCTCCATACCGACCGTGTGCCTGCCACCGGTTTTCTCTGCGTGCCTGGTCGCCTCGATTTTCAGCAGCTCCTGCATCTGGAAAAACAGTTTTCAGGGCGCAAGATCACTTATCTCATCGAGGAAAACGACCAGCACGATCCCGCCCTGCGCGGCCACATGGAAAAGTCCGGCAACGGAGCGATGTTCTCCTGCACCGATAAGAACGCGGCGGCCGCCGGGAAGGAGTTCGCGGCGTTTCTCGAAGGCAACGGCATCATTCTTTTCGTCCCCGGCCGCGCGGCCACCCGACCCGCCACGCCGATCCATGCGCCCTCCGGTCATTTGAAAATCTTATCCGCCTTCGGTCTGCCGTTGCTGCCCATCGCCATCGACTGTCCACGCGAATCCTGCCTCGGCATCGAGCGCATCTCCAGCCTCCCCGCTGCGGTGATCGCATTTGGAAAGACGATTCCCGCCAAGGATTCCAGCTTCCCCGCGCTTCAGGCGCACTTGTTAGAAGCCTTCGCCGAGGCCTACGCCACCCGCGAGATCCTCAAAGGCTCGCTCGCCACCGCTCTGCTCCACGGGCTCAAGAATAACCCCAACGACCGCATCGTCGATGGCTCGGACGACGTCGTGCTGCCTTACTCGAAGATCCTGCCCGTCGCCATCGCTCTCTCGAAGTATATCCGTGCCGAGACCGATAAGCCCCGCGTCGCCATCGTGCTGCCTCCGGGAAAAGGCGGCCTCATTGCCAACCTTGCCGTGCTCTTCGCGGGGAAAATCCCGGTGAACCTCAATTTCACCGCCTCCCACAACGCGATCCGCTCCTCGATCCGCCAGGCCGACGTGGATCGTTTCATCACCGCCGATCCATTTGTTAGAAAAGTCCCCGCCTTCCCCTGGCCACCGAACCGCGATATCATCTTCATTGAGCGCGTGATCCCGGAGATCAAGAAGGAGATCGTGAAATGGGGCATCATTTCCAAGCTCCTTCCCGCTTCCACCCTCACCACCATCCTCGGCCTCAACAAGCGGCGCGGCGATGACGAGGCGATCCTCCTTTTCACCTCCGGCTCCTCCGGCGAGCCGAAGGGCGTGCCGCTCACCCACCGCAATGTCCTCGCCAACGTCACCCAGTTCGCCTCGCGGCTCAACATGGAGCGCAATGCCTCCCTCCTCGGCTGCCTGCCGCTTTTCCACTCCTTCGGCTGCACCGTCACCCTCTGGTATCCCGTCATCGAGGGCATCAACCTCGTCACCTACCCCTCGCCGCTGGAAACAAAACGCCTCGCCGAGCTGATCTCCCTCCACCAGGTCGATGTCCTTCTTGCCACGCCCACCTTCCTGCGCGGCTACATGAAGCGCATTGATCCCGCGCAGCTTGAGTCGCTGAAGCTCATCGTCACCGGCGCGGAAAAACTCCCGCAGAGCCTAGCAGACGCGTTCGAGGAGAAATTCGGCATCCGCCCCATGGAAGGATACGGTCTAACAGAAACGTCACCTGCCACCAACGTGAACCTGCCCACCCCGCAGGAAACGGCCGGATCCCATACCCTCTCCGCCCAGCGCGACGGCTCCGTCGGCCAGCTCCTGCCCGGCATCGCCATCCGCCTCGTCGATGCTGTCACCGATGCGCCCGTCCCGCTCGATAAACCCGGCATCATCGTCCTTAAGGGGCCCAACATTTTCCCCGGCTACCTCCGCGACGAGAAACGCACCAAGGAAGTCCTCTCCGCCGACGGCTGGTTCCGCACCGGCGATGTCGGCTTCCTCGATGCCGATGGTTTCCTCCACATCCAGGGCCGCATCTCGCGTTTCTCGAAAATCGCCGGAGAAATGGTGCCGCACGAAACCATCGAGTCCGCCATCAACCAGGTGCTCGGCCTTGACGCCGAGACCGAGCGCAAGATCGCCATCGTCGGCATCCCGGACGAGGCCAAGGGTGAGGTTATTGTTCTACTCTCCACCATCGCCGGGCCGCACTTGGAGCAGGAATGCATCGACCTCCGCTACAAGCTCCTCGACCACGGCCTCACCTCCCTCTGGTGCCCGCGGATCATCGTTGCTGTGGAGGAAATTCCCCTTCTCGCCTCCGGTAAACTCGACATCAAAGCGTGCCAGCAGCTCGCGGGCGGGTGAACCGTGGCGGCGATCTTCGGTCGCCCCCGCCATTGCTCATCGTTAGCTCAAGGGTCGCCCTCGTTGGAAACTTGGCTGGAGATCGGGCCGGCGTTGATTCGGGTATGAGGCGCGCAGGATCTTTCCAGCCGGCGGAGAGCGGGGGCGCACTCCGCGACACGCGGGGGCGCGTGTGCTCCCCTCACTTCTTCTCCTTCGTTTTTCTGAAGGGGGAGAACACGCGCCCTCGCGTGTCGTTTCCGACGCCCTCGTTGGAAACTTGGCTGGAGATCGGGCCGGCGTTGATTCGGGTATGCGGCGCGCAGGATCTTTCCAGCCGGCGGAGAGCGGGGGCGCACTCCGCGACACGCGGGGGCGCGTGTGCTCCCCTCACTTCTTATCCTTCGCTTTCTGGAAACGGGAACGCCGCTCCGAAGGTGCTAGCTCGGACTCGGGATTCACGGCG
>CAMBTF010000073.1 GCA_945870545.1 Akkermansia muciniphila | reverse complement strand
TTTCCTTACCCAACCGCAAACCCAGCGAATGCAACGCCGCGAGGGCTAGCGCCGCGTTCCATTTCTGGTGCGTGCCCGCCAGAGCGATGCCGTATCCCTCCAGCGGTTCCTCGATGAACCGCAGCGGCGACCTTCTCTCGTTCGCTTCCTTTTCTAGCGACTCCCGCGCCTCGGGCTCCTGCGGCGAGGAAAAGGCGGGCACGCCCTCTAGGAAAATCCCGGCTTTCTCCGCCGCGATTTTGCCAAGCGTATCGCCAAGCCACTGCGTGTGATCCATCCCGATCGGCGTGATCACGCAGACATCCGCTGGCACCGCTGTCGTCGCGTCAAGCCGCCCGCCCATGCCCGTTTCCAAAATGATCAGCTCGCACTCCCTCTCGTTGAACCAGCGCATCGCCACCGCCAGCGTGATCTCGAAAAAGGTCGGATGCGTCTCCAGCTTTTCGCAGACCGCGCGCGCATCGGTCAGTAGTTCCGCGCAGCGTTTCTCGGAAATCATCTCGCCGGAAACCCGCATCCGCTCCCGATAGTCGATCAGGTGCGGCGAGGTGAAAAGCCCTGTCCGCTTCCCGCAGGCGCGCGCCACGCGATCCATCATCGCGCAGGTGCTACCCTTGCCGTTTGTCCCCGCCACATGCGCGACTTTTATGCCGTGCTTTGGAAACGCGAGGAACTCCTTGAGCAAAAGCCGCGGGCCATCCAGCCCCAGCTTGATGCCGAACTGCTGCGTCCCGAACAGCCAATGGATCGCTTCCGCGTAGTGCATGCGGTTACTTGTCATTTTCCTCAAACTGATCGGCGAGGTTCTCAGGGGCACTTTGCCTGTGGAAATCGTGATCGCCCCGGCTGAGTTCGAATGTAACACCTAGGATGGCTTCGCTTTTGTATCCGCGGGGAAGATTCCATCCCGCTCGGGAGCGATCCTCACAACGAATGGTCTCCGTCTCGAAATTCACCTCGCCGCTGATCTCCCCCACTTTCGTTTTCGAACCGGCCTTGCCCGATGTGCTGACCCGGTTGAAGATCGTGTAAGCGACCGTGAGCGTCACGTCCATCGGCTTGAGCTTGGATACGAAATTGTCGTCAATCGCTGAGAAACATGGCACCTTCAGGGTTTCGTCTTCCGGGTTCGTGAAAACGCGCGGTTCCGCGAACACGCAGCCGCCTCCCAGCAAACCGCCCGCCGCGATGATTGCCAAACGTTTCATGTCGGGATCTTCCCGCATTCGGCTCCGAATGACAAAAGGTAAATGACCTACAATCATCCTATCAACCGTAGTTGAGTTTGGCATGGAAACCTTGAATATCTTATGATGCCTGGCGTTTGAAATGGAGCGGTCAACTGTGGGATTTAGGACAATCCGTGCGCGCGGCGGGGCGAAGAACGCCACGAGCCCGAAGGTGACCGCGCAGGTTCCATGCCCGCAGAAGAATGCGGCTCAAAGCAGCTCCAGAAAGGTCGGCAGGATTTTCAGGAACAGGGAGTTTTTGCCGCCGCGCGAAAGCTGGCAGGCGACGAGCGCTTCCGGGGAATCGGGGTCGGCGGGGGAAAAGGAGCTGACCTTGTAGTCGCCAGATTCGATCTCGCGGAGGAGGTGGGCGGAGCCTTTTTCGCGGCTTACGCGGACGGTGGTTGTGGAGGAGGAAAGCTCAACCAAGCCGAGTGGTGCGGAGTCTTCTGAGGATTCGATTTCTGCGGATATGAGCCGACCTTCTTTGCTTTTGAAGCCACCGGGGCCGGTGATGGTCCACCCGGCCTGCACGGCGAGCCACGCGAGGAGCTGCAGGGCGGTGTTGCGATCCTGCGGCGCGTGCCTGATGCGGATTTTCGAGATTTCGCCGAGCATCGCCTGCGCCACGCTGTCGTCGAACAGCCCGGCGATGCCGACCCGGTATTGCCAGCAGCGCGTCCATGCTAGGTCTTGTACTATGGCAACCGTATTTCCCTCGGTAGCTTCCGAAATTCTCGCGAAGCTTGCCTTCGCGTCAGGCCAGCCGGAGCTGTCAAAAATGATTCGGTTGATCACGCTGGCGAGGCGCTCGGTGAAAACCTCGGAAAGTTCGCCCTGCCACCAGAAAACAAGGGGAAGGTCGGAGTTCAGGTGGGAGAAGACGGTGTTGCGGAAACGGCCGGTGACGCGACCGGTGAGGCGGAAGGCGATCTGCTCACAGCAAACGGATTTCTGGCCGTGGGAGAGATGGCAATGAGTGGTGATCCAGGCACGGAGCGAGGCCGCCTCGTCGCGGACGATCTCCACGAGGATGGCGCGGCAGGCGTTTTCCCGGGTGAGATCGCCGATGATGCGTGAGTTTTCCAGCAGGCCGCCTTTCCTCTCCGTATAGACGACGAGGTTCATCAGAGAAGCGTTGGTGCGCGCGTCGTCTTGCTCCCACAGCGTGCGTAGCTCGCGGTCGATCTGGGAAACGGGGACTTCTTTCCCGAGTTCGGCGTAAGGGTCTGTAAGGGTGGGTGTCATTTTTTCTCAGCTGTATATGTCTTTACGGTGGCCGATTTCGAGCACGAGGATTACGAGAACGTTATCGTTAATCTGGTAAATGATACGGTAGTCGCCCACGCGAATGCGGTATTCGGAATCGAAGCCTACGAGTTTCACGCAGCCCGGGGGACGCGGATTCGCCGCGAGCTTGTCGATGGATGCGGCGATGCGGTCAGCGAATTTTACGGGAATCTTCCGAAAATCCTTATCCACGCCTTTGGCGTAATCAATGCGATAGGATACCATCTTCGGTCAGTTTCTTTTTCAGATCCTCCCAAGGGTAAGTCTTTTCGTTTCTGCGGCGTTCGATGATCGCGGCGGATTGGATGTCCTGAAGAAGATCTTCGTATTCGCGGATCGGCAGGATCGCCGCGATTTTCTTTCCCTTCTCGTTGGTGACAAACTGCGTGCTCATGGTGTCATGCTAAGTGAAAAGCCCTGATGGCGCAAGCTCCCGGAAAATCAAAGCCTCCGCCATGCGAAGCCGTCTTTCTTGATCATCTCGTCTGCCTCGCGCGGGCCCCAGGAGCCGGCGGTGAACTCGGCCATCGGCGGCTTGTTGTCGGATTCGTGCCACGCGTGCTCGATGTGGTCGATGAAACGCCATGCCTCCTCCACCTCGTCGCGGCGGGCGAAGAGGGTGGCGTCGCCGGCGATGGCGTCGAGGATGAGGCGCTCGTAGGCCTCGGGGCTGCCTTTTCCGAAGCTGGTGGCGTAGTGGAAATCCATCTTCACCGGCTCAAGGCGGAGGCTGGTGCCGGGGATTTTCGAGACCATGCGCAGGGAGATGCCCTCGTCCGGCTGGATGCGGATCACGAGGACGTTGCCACCGGTTACGCCGCCGGGGAGTGCTCCGAAGAGAACCGAGGGGGCTTCCTTGAAATGGACGGAGATCTCCGTGGATTTTTTCGGCAGGCGCTTACCCATGCGGATGTAGAACGGCACGCCGCTCCAGCGCCATGTATCGATAAGCAGACGCACGGCGACGTAGGCTTCCGTCTCGGAGGTGGGGGAAACGCGGTCTTCCTCGCGGTAGCCGGGGACGGGATTTCCATCCACATGGCCCGCCGTGTATTGGGCGCGGATCACATTCTGCGCGACCTTTTCCGGCGTATCCCACTGCCGCAGCGAGCGGATCACCTTCACTTTTTCATCTCGCACGCCGTCGGCGGAAAGGTCGGTGGGCGGCTCCATGGCAACGAGGCTGAGGAGCTGGAGGAGGTGATTCTGGACCATGTCACGCAGGGCGCCGGACTTCTCGTAGTAACCGCCGCGCCCGCCCTCCATGCCGAGGTTTTCCGAGCAGGTGATCTGCAGGTGGCTGATGTAGCGGCTGTTCCAGAGCGGCTCGAAGATGGCGTTGGCGAAACGCAGCACCATGAGGTTCTGGGCGGTCTCCTTGCCGAGGTAGTGGTCGATCCGGTAGGTGTCCTTTTCCGCGAAGGTCTCGCTCACGACCTTATTGAGGTGCTTGGCGGTCTTGAGGTCGGTGCCGAAGGGTTTCTCGATAATCACGCGTGCCCAACAGCCGTCCTTGGCCTTGTTCAGGCCCGCGCCCTTGAGGCGGAAGAGAATCTCATCGAAAAACTCCGGTGCCGAGGCGATATAGAACAGGCGGTTGCCCTTGCCGCCGCGGCCGGCGTCGATCGCATCGAGGCGTTTCGCCAGCGAGGCGTAGCCATCTGCGTCGTCGAACTCGGATTGGTGGTAGCTGACGCTGTGGATGAAGCTATCCCAGACTTCCGAGTCGTGGCCGCTGCGGGAGACCTTTTTGTTAAGCTCTTCAAGCCCGGTGCGGAACTCGGCGTCGCTCTTTTCCCGCCGCGCGAAGCCGATGATGTTGACGCCCGTCGGCAGCTCGCCGTCCACCGCGAGGTTGTAGAGCGCGGGGATGAGCTTGCGGTGGGTGAGGTCTCCGGTCGCGCCGAAGATTACCACCGTGCATGGCTCAGGCCGGTTGCGGGAAACGAGATCTTCGCGGAAAGGATTCGACATGGCTGTGGCGGGGAGTTTCGACAGAAGACCTCGTAAAGCAACGCGAAACAAGAGGCGGGTATGGAATTCCATTCATGGTGCGACGATGCTATGCCGCTCCCAGAACGCGCGGAGGCCTTCCTCGTTGCCCTTGAAAACGTTCCGCTCCATGGGGTGCGCTAGGTTTCCGTAAAATCGCGGGCTGCGCCATTGTGGCGTATCGTAGTGCTTGGCACGCGAGGCTCCGTTTTCCCAGACGACCCCGCCATATTGCCACATGCTCCAGCCGCCCCAGACACCGTATTGTCGGCAAAGCTCGTCCGGGGTGAGATCGCCGCCAGCCATTGCGCGCTCGGTGCCGCCCGGCCCGTAGAGCGCGATCCAATACGGCGTGCGGCGGATCACCGCTTTCTGCGCGGGTGTGGCGTTGCTCAGGCGCTCGCGCAGACCGGGACTGTTCTCCAGATAAGTGACCGGATACACGCCCGTCCGCTGGTGCACGCGCTCGATGAATTTCACGAGCCTTTCCGGCGTGGATAACGTATCGAAATCCCCCACCAGTAAAATCCCTTTTCCGGAAAGCCCGCGCGAACGGGCGATGGCGCGGACCCGGCTCACGAAGCTGTCCGCCTGCGCCGCTGGATCCTGATCCATCGTCACGAAATGGTAGGCACCGAGCATCATCCCCTGGCGGTTGGCGGCGGCCAGGAAATCGCCGAGCTTTCCGTCCAGCGTCGGCCCCTTCGCCGAGCGTGCGATGAGCGCCAGTCCGCCATTTTTGCGGAGAGCGGAGACGTTGTGCTCGGAGTAACGCGAACCTTCGCGCTGCACCTCCTTGGGATCCCATGCGGAAACATTCAGCACCGCCGGTGAGCGGGAAACGCTGGTGCCGCCAAATCCACCGCCGAGCCTCGGGACAGCAACTCCTACGCCCCCACCGCCGCCACATTGCGTGAGGACGGGTATCAGGAAAAAGGGGAGAAGACGCAGCGCTATTTTCATCCTTCCAGCAGACCAGCTAGGCCATGCGCCCGCAAGCGGCGATTATCCGAGTGGCCCTTTCGACCTTGCCTTTTGGTGATCCCGAGCCACACCGCCGTCCCCAGCATCCTCCGGGCACGGCGCTACCCAGCCCGATCGCCGCGCTTGCTAAACTTCGTCGGAGGATTTGACTTTTAAGGGCCTAGGGGCGAAGGCATCCCGGTGCGTAAGATTTCACGATGGGATTGCCTGGGTTTCGCGACGGTCGCCTTGTTGGCGGGTTGCGCGGCGGTTTCTCCGGAAAGCCGGATGGGCGAGGCAGGCGCGCCGGGATCATGGGCGGCTTCAAGGGAGGCGCGGGCGGGGATCGACCGGCGCTGGGTGGGGAAAATCGGCGGTGGCGAGCTGCAGGGGTTGGTGGACAAGGCGTTATCTGATAACGAGGATCTGAAATCCGCTGCGGCGCGCGTGGATAGGGCCGCGGCAGAGGCGAAGATTGCCGGCGCTGGCCGTTTGCCGAGTCTCGGCCTCGGTGGAGAGGGGCGGCGCGAGAGGCGCAGCTTCATCGGATTTCCCGGAGGTGGAAGCGGCGCGATGTCGAATGTTTCCGAGCAATTCGGTGTGAACCTGAACGCGGCCTGGGAGCTTGACGTATGGGGCCGCGCGAAAGCCGGTCAGGAGGCGTCGATCTCCGACATGCAGGCGCGGCAATACGAATATGAGGCGGCGCGTGTTTCGCTGGCCGGTCAGGTCACAAAGGCATGGCTCGCCCTCGGTGAGGCGAACGAGCAGGTCGCCCTTGCGGATACGGCGGTGACAGCGGCAGGCATGTTGGCCGAAGCGGTGCGGGAGCGCTTCGACCGCGCGATTGCGGACGGGGGTGGCACGGCTGCGCAGGTGAGGCTCACGGAGGTAGAGCGCGCATCTCGCCAGGCGGCGCTTGCGCAGCGGAAAGAGGAGCGCGAGAGGGTGCTGCGCCAGCTTGAGATCTTGTTGGGAAATTACCCCTCCGGCACGCTCGCCGCCGGGGCGCGCATGCCCGCTTTCCCCGGAGCCACACCCGCAGGACTGCCCTCGGAGCTTCTCCAGCGCCGCCCAGACATCCTCGCGGCGGAGCGCGGCCTCGCCTCCTCCGGGCGGCGCGTGAAAGAACGCAAGCTTGCCCGTTTCCCCAGCCTCAGCCTCACCGCAGCCGGCGGAACCACCAGCGAATCCATCGGCGACATCCTGAGCAGCAATGCCAAGGTCTGGGCGATCGGCGGCAGCCTGACACAGCCGATTTTCGAGGGCGGCCGCATCACCGCTGAGATTGCCGGCGCGGAGGCTGTCGAGCGCGAGGAGGCGGCGATCCTGAGGAAGACCGTCCTCGATGCTTTCGGCGAGGTCGAGCAGGCACTCGTCGCGGAAACCTTCCTCGCCGAGCGCGAACGCGTCGCGAAACAGGCAGCCGCTCTCGCCGACGAGGCAGCCATCCGCGCGGGAGAGGAATACGCGGCGGGCACCGGCGACGTGCTCACCCTGATCGAGGCCACCCAACTCCAGATCGACTCCGCCAGCCAGCACGCCGCCATCCGCCGCATGCGTCTGGAGAATCGAGTCGATCTCCACCTCGCGCTGGGCGGAGATTTCGTCGCGGGCAAATAGGCGAGAAGCGGGTAAAGGCTGTGAACCCGTCCGCGGAAGCCGGTTGGGGCGAGGCTAAAGCGAATCAGCGATTGGCCCGGCTTTTGATGGTGTCATTTTTCGCCGCCTCGCCGCAGCAACAGCCCCTTCCGCAACCGGATTTCTTGCGGAGCCGGATGATGTGATACGCAAAGGCGGCGATGGTAAGGGCGACGACTCCTAGGGCGATGTAGCTTTGAATATCCAAAATTCAAAATTCAACTCTCAAGGAAGAGCTTCAGAAGCCGAGGAGTCGGCCTCCCTGGAAGACGAGGAGGGAGCTGAGGTAGGCGAAGGTGGACATGAAGAGGAACTGGCCGATGGCCCATTTCCAGGAACCGGCTTCCCGTGCTACTACGGCGGTAGTAGGTAGGCACTGGAGAGCGTAGATGAAAAATACGAGAAGGGAAATGAGGCTGAGTGGGGTGAAGAGCGGGCGTCCGTCGGGCCAAGTGGCGGCGGCGATGCGGTCGCGGAGGAGGCTGCGGGTTTCCTCGTCGTCGTCCGTTTCCTCGACGCTGAAAAGGATGGCGGTGGAGGAGACGAAAACCTCGCGGGCGGCGAAGGAGGTCAGGATGGCGGTGCCGGTGCGGCCGTCAAAACCGAGCGGCTTCACGGCGGGCTCGATGAACGCGCCGATGCGGCC
>CAMBTF010000072.1 GCA_945870545.1 Akkermansia muciniphila | reverse complement strand
ACCCCAACCCGGTATTCCCGGGCTGGGGTCATGGCGTTTCGGAACGGGAAGAGAACCCCTGCGCTGCACCGGGTTCGAAAGCAGCTGCGAGCTTCGCAAGCAAAGCATTCCTTCCGCGCAGCGCACATTGGCATGGCCGAAGGCAATCCCTCCCGTTCCGCCATCACCCCAACCCGGTATTCCCGGGTTGGGGTGATGGCGTATCAGGCCGGGACGAGAACCGCTGCGAAGCTCCGGGTTAGGAGGCCGGGCACTCCTCACATCGGCTCATGGCCTCCGCGGAACTCGATCTCGTATGGGACTTCGTTGTCGGAAGCCTTGGGGGCGGACATGTGCTTGTAGCGCCAGGGTGAGTAGCCTTTCTTGGCGAGGTAGCTGATGCGGACCGCGCAGCGGCGGGCTCGCCATGTCGGGATGGGGCCGGCCTCGTAGCCGATGAGGTAATCACCACGCCTTGCGGCAAACATCAATACGTGTCCCTGTTTCAGGATGATATCGCCCGCCCTCAGGTGGTCCCACGCGATGGGATCGCTGATCATGGGTAGTTCACGGGTGGAAAAATGTCTCGGCAGCCCCCAGCAGCGGGAAACGAAGCCCGAGCAATCGATACCGACGCTGTCATGGCTGATGGCGGCGTCATCAAGGCGGATCTTGTATGAGTTCGCGATGTCACCGGCCTTTTTGCCGTCTAGCAGGCCGTGCTGGAAACTTTCCGGGGTATCGAAGCCTCCCCATTTGTAAGCCATGCCTTTTGCGCGGACACCGGGTTTCCACCAGCCGCGGTCATCGCCGTGCAGGGAAAGGGTGCTGTCCGGGGTGTGGACATGAATCCCTTTCAAATCCTTGCCGTGGCGGATATGCCGCGCTTCCGGCATCCACTCCATCTCGCTGTAGGCAAGGGCGGTCGCGAGCGCCTGCTCGGGCGTGCGTTGTGGCGCGCACGACGCGAGGCAGACAAGGATGCTCAGCAGGAAAAATCTCATTCGATGCCGCGGAGTGTTTTCTGATCCGCCAACCATTTCCTGTCATCTTTGGAGAGGTTGTTTTCTTGGGTCCGGAAACGCTCGCCACCCGGCTCGGTGAGGATGAGCGTGCCCTTGGAATAAGAGGAGAGCTTGGCGAAGACCTTGCGTCCGCTTTCCCCGCGCCAGTCGCGGTAGCCTTTCGCTTCAAGCTCTTTCCGCCACTTCTCGGTGGAGACTCGCGCGGCGATGGTATTCTGCTTGATGAGACCCCAGAAGTAATCCGCCTCGCCGCGCTTGTAGCCGCGCAAGCGCTCGATGACCTCGCCGCTGGGATTGAGCATCAGCACGGAGGGATGGCCGAGGACACGGTAGCGCTTTTTCAGGCGGGCCACGTAGGCCTTCATTTCGGTCTCGCGGGTGATTTTCTCGTCGAGCGAGAGCTCGGGCTCGTCCGCCGAAACATTGGTGTCCACGCGCAGACGGACGACGTTTTCAGCGGCCCATGACTCGAATTCTGGCCGGGAGAAAAGCTCGGCGCTGAGAATCTTGCACATGGGGCTGCGCGCGGAGTCGGTGAACCAGATGAGGATGGGCTTGCCCTCGCGGGCGGCGGTCTGCCGGGCGATGGTTTCGCTTTCCTCCCATGGCCCTCTCTTGGGAGCGGCCATAAGGTTCGCCAGTTCCGGAATGCCCGCGTCGGGATTGTCGGGATCCGTAAACACGATTTCCTCCTGCGGAGTGACATTGAGCGGCAACGGCTGCGCGTTACCACCGGGATTCACGCGCACGCCACCACCGGTGGGCGGGCGGATTTTCGGGCCTGCTCCGGCAGGCGGCATGACCTCGTCGAGCTTGATTTCCGGTGCGTCGCTCCCGCAGGAAACCAGCAGGAATGCTGCGGCAAGTGCGGTGAAAAGTGAGCGATTTGCATTCATGTCCTATTTCTTTAGGCGAACGGGCGTGCCGCAAGAGGAGCAGCGGAACCAATTGAAGGCCAACAGGTGCAGGCAGAGCGGGAAGACAAAGCCCATGCCGGGCAAGCGGTGAGCCTTTACATGCTTGAGAGCACCCTTCCGGGCGAAAAGCTTCTGGTTGCAGATACGGCATTTCCCGGTCAATCCCCAGAGCAGGTAGCCGAGGCCGGTGATAGGCAGCGCGATAGGGAAGGCGATAGACCACTGCGGCACCCATGCGAAAATTTCCGGTTTCTCCTGCGACGCCAGCAGGAGGAAGGCGGAAGCAACGGCGAGCGGCAGGTTGGCCAGCAGTAACAAGCTGAAAACCGCCCCGAAGCGTAGATGCCAAGGATGGGTATGGAGCACGCCGCGGATGTATTGGCGGGATTCGGGATCCTTTCCTAGGTTCGTCTCCGCGCGCGGGGCGCGGATCAAGGCGATGCGGTCTTCCTCATGCCCGCTCTTCGAACCCGGCACCCGTTTGCCCTTCTCTTTAGCGGGTGTGGGAGGCTGGGCTGAAATGGAGGTGAATACCTGTAGTGGCAATGATTTGGAGAAGGATTCCAGGTCGCCGCTCTTGCGGCGCGTAGGCAGCTCCGGCTTAGGCGGAGCGGGGTTGCCGATGCGGACATCAAGATCTCCCGAATATCGGTTCAGCAGAATGCCGGCGGGCACGTCGGAGACGCGGAGACCTTTCCCCATCATGATCTCGCCCGGCAGCGGTATCGCGCATGGCGCATACGCCAGCATCTCGGCCACTTCCGGGTTCGCCTCGAAATTTACCGCTGGTTCAATTTCAGGCAGAGTGTCGGCGGTAGGTTCCGCTCCCACGATTGCCGTGGCTTGCGTGATCCAGTGCGAGACGGCGGCTTTGCCGGGCACGCGTTTTAAGAGGGAAAGCGTCTCGTTGGCGAGTTTCAGCTCAGCAACAAGATGACCAGCGTCCAGCGCCGCGAGTTCCGCGATGGTATTAATGCCGCTGGCTTCGAGGAGATGCAGAGAGGCTTTACTAATCCCTTGGATTTGAATGAGTTCGGACATGGGTTATCTTAGAGCTTCGAGCATTTCATCGAGCTGTGCGAGCTTGGTTTTCCATTCTTCCAGGCGCTGCTTCTCCTGTACTACTACTTCCGGCGGGGCGCGATCCACGAAGGACGCGTTGCCGAGCTTGCCTTCGGATTTCGTCACCTCGATGCGCATCTTCTCGATCTCCTTGGAAATGCGGACGCGCTCGGCTTCGACATCGATCAGGCCTTCCATCGGCATGTAGGCCTCGCCGACGGGGGTGACGGCGGCGGGGGTTCCTTTCGGGGCTTCGTAGGTGTCATCTACTAGAATCTCAGTAGATCCGGCAAGCAGGGCGAGGACGTTGAGTTCGCCGGAAAGCCATGGGACCGCGCCTTTCATCACGAAGCGTACATCCTTGCGGGAGCCGAGGTTGTATTCCGCCTTGAGGTTGCGGAGGCGGCCAGCGGTCTCGTAGATCGCGGCGGCTTGCTTTTCGGCGGCGGCGATTTCACCTGCGGAAAGTTCCGCGAGCAGCGGTTTCTCCGGTAGGGATTTTCTCATCACGAACTCACCGGGGGAAACGTAGTTCATGCGCTCGGAAAGCTCCTCGGTAACGTGCGGCATGTAGGGATGCAGGAGCTGTAGGTAACGGCTCATCACCGCATCGAAGGTGCCGAGTGCGGCGGCGCGGGCTTCGGCGGTGGCGGATTCACGGAGATCGCCTTTCACCGCTTCGAGCCATTTGTCGCAGAAGTCGTTCCAGAGGAATTCGTAGAGCCGCTGCGCGATCTCGCCGAAGCGGTATTCGGCGTAGATGCCTTTAAGGTCTTCGGCGAGTTGGTCGAGCTTCGATATGACTAAAACATGATAAACCGGCAGGCCTTTCACGGCGGGCAGCGGCGCGAACTCGTTGCCGTCCATTTGTCGGAAACGGCAGGCGTTGTAGAGCTTGTTAGCAAAGTTTCGGCCTTCCTCCACGGAGGATTCATCGAAACGGACGTCGGCACCCACGGGCGCGATGCGCATCAGGCCGAAGCGGAGGCCATCGGCTCCGAACTTGTCCATGAGGTCGATGGGATCGGGAGAGTTGCCGAGGGATTTGCTCATCTTGCGGCCTTTGAGATCGCGGATGATCGAGGTAAAATAGACGTTCTTAAAGGGCAGTCCGTTGGCGAAGCGGTAGCCCGCCATGATCATGCGCGCGACCCAGAAGAAGATGATGTCGGGGCCGGTCACCAGATCGGTGGTGGGATAGAATTTTTTCAGCGTCTGCGAGTTTTCACCTACGTCGGACATCGTAGCGAACGGCCAGAGCCATGAGGAAAACCAGGTGTCCATGACGTCCTCGTCGCGGATCCAGTTTTCGGGATCGGCGGGTGGCTCTACGCCCACGTATAAATCCGGATAGGACTTATTGGATGTATGGGACGTATCGAGTGACTCGGCGGTCTGGAGTTCGGATAGCTTTTCTTTCCGATACCAAACCGGGATCTGATGGCCCCACCAGAGTTGGCGGCTGATGCACCAGTCCTGGAG
The DNA here is from genome assembly GCA_945870545.1 of Akkermansia muciniphila. GTDB lineage: Bacteria > Verrucomicrobiota > Verrucomicrobiia > Verrucomicrobiales > Akkermansiaceae > Luteolibacter > Luteolibacter muciniphilus_A. Next base: position 3,336 of record CAMBTF010000072.1, on the reverse strand, counting down.
ATTCTCCATCCAGTGGGCGTAGGTTTTCGCCCAACGCTCGGGGCGGAACTGGATTTCGCCGGAGGCGACCGCTTCCGTGGATTTCGCGATCTCCGGGTAGCGCAGGAACCACTGCATGGAAATGCGTGGCTCGATCGGTACGTCGGCACGCTCGGAGTAGCCGACGTTGTTCTCGTATTCCTCGATGCCGATCAGCAATCCCATTTCCTCCAGCTTCGCGGCGGCGGCGCGGCGGGCGACGAAGCGGTCGAGGCCATGAAGCTCGGGGAGCGCGGGGCAGTTGATCGTGCCGTCGGGATGGAGCACGTCGATGATTTCCAGACCGTGCTTGAGGCCGATCTCGAAATCGACCTTGTCGTGGGCGGGGGTGATTTTTAGCGCGCCAGTGCCGAATTCCAGATCCACCATTTCATCGCCGATGATCGGGATGAGTGCGGCAGGGAAGGGGCGTTTGACCATTTTCCCGATCCACTGGGCGTATTTCGGGTGCTTGGGGTGGACGGCGATGGCGACGTCTCCCATCAGCGTTTCTGGGCGGGTGGTGGAGATGTGGATAAACTCGCCGGGGCTGTCGGCGAGCTCGTATTTCATGGTGAAAAGCTTGGACCGCGAGGCTTTCATGATCACTTCCTCGTCGGAGAGGGCGGTGAGGGAAACGGGGCACCAGTTCACCATCCGCTTGCCGCGGTAGATCAGGCCTTCGTTGAAAAGATCCACGAACACCTGGCTGACCCAGCGCGTGTATTCCGCGTCCATGGTGAAACGCTCGCGCGACCAATCGCAGGAACATCCGAGGCGCTTGAGCTGCTTGATGATGATGTCGCCGTGGGTGTTCTTGAAATCCCAGACGCGCTTAAGGAACTCCTCGCGGCCGAGATCGCGGCGGGTCTTGCCTTCCTTTTCGCGCAGCTCGCGCTCCACCTTCGCCTGCGTGGCGATGCCGGCGTGGTCGGTGCCGGGGAGCCAGAGAACCTCTTTCCCCTCCTGCCGCGCGCGGCGGGCGAGGATGTCCTGGATCGCGTTATTGAGTACGTGCCCGAGGTGCAGGATGCCAGTGACGTTGGGCGGCGGGATGACAATGGAGTAGGGCTCCTTTTCGGAATTCTCATCGGCGCGGAAACAACCCGCCTCCAGCCATGCGGCATACCATTTTTCCTCCACGGCCTGCGGCTCGTAGGCTTTTGCTAACTCTGACATCGGGCGCGGATGTTCGTGTAGGGATGCCGGTTTGTCCAGCATCGGGCGGCGGGGTTTCCTGGCAGGGCGATCCAGCTGGGGATCGGTTCGGTTAGGGGAGGCGTTGCCTTTTGAGTGCGGGGAGAATCACCGCTTTTGTATCCTTAGGCGGGATACGGCTATGGTACGGAAAGGTCGGAGCACCCCGGCAAAACGGCCCGCTGGTGAACCAAAGCGGCGAATGATCGCGCGCACTCAAAAGCCCGCTGCCCGCCTCAGAGCAACATCAGCGCCGGGTTCTCGATGAGTTTTTTGACCTCGGCGAGGAAGCTGGCGGCGACGGCGCCATCGACGACGCGGTGATCGGCGGAGAGGCCGATGTTCATGCGCAGGCCGGGGACGATCTGGCCGTTTTTCACCACGGGTTTCTCGATGGCGGCACCAACGGAGAGGATGGCAGCCTGTGGTGGGTTGACGATGGCGTCAAAGGAATCGATGCCCCATGCGCCGAGGTTGGAGACGGTGATCGTGCCGCCGTCGAACTCATCGGGCTTGAGTTTCCTGTCCTTCGCGCGGATGGCGAAATCCTTCACGGCGCGGGAAATGGCGAGCAGGGATTTCGTTTCCGCCTGCTTGATGACCGGGGTGACGAGGCCATCCTCCACGGCGATGGCGACGGAGAGGCCGACGTGCTTGAATTTCACGATGTGGTCACCGGCGAAGGAGGCGTTGATCGCGGGCACAGCCTCGGCGGCGTTGATCGTGGCCTTGAGGATGAAGTCGTTGACGGAATACTTGTTGCCGTGCGTTTTCTCCGCTTGGTCGTTGACCTGTTTGCGGAGCACCATGAGCGGTGCGGCATCGACCTCCATGTGCAGGTAGAAATGCGGGATGGTGGTCTTGGAGGTGAGCAGGCGGGAGGCGATGATCTTGCGCATCGAGGAGAGTTCGATGCGTTCGTCGCCTTCCTTGGCGGTGGGCATGATCGCAGGAGCGGAAACCGGAGCGGAAACCGGAGCAGGCGCTGCGGTGGCGCGGGCTTTAACGGCTTCGGCCAGTTTCGCGGCGGCGATCGCGGTCTGCGATGGCTGGTTCGGTGCGCAGCAGGGGGCGGCGGAGGCTTTCTCGACATCCTCTTTTACGATGCGACCCGCCGGGCCGGAGCCGGCGACGCTGGAAAGATCGACGCCGAGTTCGCCGGCGACCTTGCGGGCGAGCGGGGAGGCTTTCACACGACCGCCTTCGGAGGCGGTTGGGGCGGTAGCGGGGGTGGCTTGGGGAGCCGTTTGCTCCTTTGGCGCGGGAGCTGCGGCTTCCGCAGGTTTTCCGGCGGCGGGCGCGGGAGCGGCGCTTCCGCTATCGCCATCCAGCACTGCGAGGACTCCGCCGATCGGCGCTTTATCGCCCTCATTGATCAGGATTTCGGTGATTACGCCCTCGTCGAAGGCCTCCATCTCCATCGTGGCCTTGTCGGTTTCCACTTCCGCTAGCACATCGCCGATTGAGACGGTGTCGCCGACTTTTTTGTGCCATTTGATGAGGGTGCCTTCGGTCATGGTGTCCGAGAGCTTGGGCATTTCGATGTTTACTGACATGATGATGGGGAAAAACGTGGAACGGGGGGAGGATGGGAGAATGCGCGAGCATTTCCAGCCCTTTTTGCGATGTCCCGAAAACAGGAAGCGCGGAACGGACAGGCCGCACCGCGCTTCTTTGGGAAAAATGGGTAAGCCGTGTTACTCGGCGAGCTTTCTCATGGTCGGCACGAGGCCGATGTTTGGGCTGCCGACAGGACCCTGCGCGGTGACTCTCTTGCGGTAGGACTCGCTGGTGGTTCCGCAGCAATCCTTCTTGGGGCAGTAGAAGCGCACGCAGGAGCCGCAAGACACGCGGACTTTCTTGGTGACGGTCTTGTAGCGCGGCACCTTTTTCTCGATGGTCTCTGTCATGCCGCCTTTGCCGCTGGGGTTGGCGGTGTAAACCTCCTCGGTGACGATGTCATAGTGGCAGGTTTTCACTTGGCGGGTCTCGGTGCGGTAGCCGGCGGAGTTCGAGCCGAGGCCGAACATCGAGCAGCAGGAGGAGAAGCCCATGGATAGAGCGACAAGGGTCAGGAGACTGAGGAGTTTTTTCATCGGTTTGGTTCTATGGATTCGGTTA
>CAMBTF010000071.1 GCA_945870545.1 Akkermansia muciniphila | reverse complement strand
ATTCGGGACCGTTTGCCGCATCCACATAGGCCGTAAAGCCGCCCGGCTTGTTGCCGATGCTGCTGCGCACGAATCCATCCAACGTGGGTGTGATGGCATACGTGAGGCCGACGACAGGGGAAACAAACAGCTCCTCATCGGAGCCGCGGACAGTATTGGTCGCGGTGGTGATGTCGGTTTTCACCCGGTCGATTTCCGTTTCGTGGTAGTCGATGCGCAGCCCGGCATCGAGGGCGAGCGCGTCGTTCATCTGCCATGTCACGTTTCCGAAGGTGGCCAGATTGAACTGCTCGATGTCGAAGCGGGTGTTGTCGTTCACAATGGGAGTAAAGGGAAAGAACGCAGGAGGGAACGGAACGGCGGTGGTTCTCACGGCGGTTCCTTCGTTGTCGATCCACATCTGGAACAGCCCGGCCTGCCAGCGCAGCGGGCTATCCTCTTTGGAGGAGAAACGGATTTCGTTGGAAACCACATCCTGCGTCTGGGTGATGGCCGACCTCGCATCGGCCGGTGATCCTGCGAGCGGCGGCCCAGTGAAGCCAGCCCATGGCGTGGTGCCATTGGTCAGATCCAGATCCACGGTCGAGGGGTCGAGATCCCAGGTTTGGTAGCTCGTGATCGTTTCCATTTTCCCCCAGTCGAAATTCTTGCGCGAGTGCAGGGAAAACTGGTGGCGCTCCAGATCGGTAGCTCCGCGGAAATTCGAGGAATCGTTGAACGGATCGGCCGCGAACAGGGAACTGAGCCGCTGCGAGCCGTCGTTCACAAACTCGCCGTAGTAGCGGAGGCGGAGTTCGAAGTCATCGCTCGGGTTCCAGAACAGGTTGAAGAGCCCGCCGGTGGCCTCGCGGTCGTCGGTTTCGTCGTTCAGGAAGGTGTTGCGGATGTAACCGTCGCGCTGGTCATGGAAAAGCTGGAGGGTGTGCGAGAAATCGCCGCCGAGCGGGCCCGAAGTTTGCAAGCCGAGGCCGATGTGATCGTAGGAACCGTATTCCGTGGTGAAACTACCAGCGAACTTCTCGCCCGGCCGCGGGGTGAACATTTCCACCATCCCGGCGGGACCGTTGCGCCCGAAGTTCGGCCCCTGCGGCCCGCGATAAACCCGCACCTCCTCCATTTCCAGCAGCTCCGACGGATAGCTGAAGGCGTGCCCCAGCGGAACGTCGTCGATGGTAAGCCCCAGCGCCGGCGGGCCGAAGAACAGCGTGTTGGTGGATCCGCGCATCGTCACCACCTGGCCGTAGCCGCGTGAATCGGCGGAGACCACATTGAAGCCGGGGACGATCCCCGTAAGTCCGGAAAATGAGCGCGCCTGGAAAAGCTCCAGCGATGGGCGTGAAATCACGCTGACGGCCGCAGGCTCGTCATCGATCCGCTCCGCTTCGACGATGGTTGGGGCGAGCAAAAACGGATCTTGTGCATGAACGGCGGTGCCCAGGGCGAGGGCGAGGGAAGCGAGGCGCAGGGTTTGGGTCATGGTTGTGAAAAAGTCGATGAACAGCAACAGGGTGGAGTGAGCATAGCCGGACGAAAGCGAAAAAACTCACCGGATTCAGAAAATTTTCCGACATCACGCCATGGACTCGCCGCACATTAGCTCGGCCTTTAGCGCGCGGACTTTTGGCAACCAGTCCAAGCGCCGTGGTTTCCCACTCAGAACTCGCAATGCCCCGGCGTGCGGGGGAAGGGGATCACATCGCGGATATTATGGACGCCGGTGACGAACATCAGTAGGCGTTCGAAGCCCAGGCCGAAGCCGGCGTGCGGAACGGTGCCGTATTTCCGCAGGTCCGCATACCAGCCGTAGGCTTCCGGATCGATTTGGTGGTGCTTGAAATTTTCTAACAGCACATCGTAGCGCTCCTCCCGCTGTGAGCCGCCGATGATCTCGCCGATGCCCGGGACGAGCAGATCCATCGCGGTCACGGTTTGTCCGTCGTCGTTGAGGCGCATGTAGAAGGGCTTGATCTCCTTGGGGTAGTTGAAAACGGTGGTTGGCTGTTTGAAATACTCTTCCGTGAGCCAGCGCTCGTGCTCGGATTGCAGGTTCAGGCCGTAGGCGACGGGGTATTGGAAATCTTTTCCCGACGCCTCTAACAGCCTCACCGCGTCGGTGTAGGAAATGCGCTGGAAGGGTTTTTCAACGACGTGTTCGAGCCGTGCGCGCAGGGTCTTGTCGATGAACTTCTCGAAGATCGCGAGGTCGGGATCGGCGAGGGCTTCGGCGGCGAGGAAACGGATGAGCTGCTCGGCGCAATCCATATCGCCCGCGAGGTCGCAGAAGGCCATTTCCGGCTCGACCATCCAGAATTCGGCGGCGTGGCGGGAAGTGTTGGAGTTCTCCGCGCGGAAGGTGGGGCCGAAGGTGTAGATGTTCGAGAGGGCGCAGGCGAAGGTTTCCCCCTCAAGCTGGCCGGAGACGGTGAGGTAGGCGCGTTTGCCGAAGAAGTCCTCGGTGTGCTTGGAGATTTTGTCATCCGGCAAGGTGGTCACACGGAACATTTCCCCTGCCCCCTCGCAGTCGCTGGCGGTGATGATGGGCGTGTGGACATGGATGAAATCGCGCTCCTGGAAAAAGCGGTGGATCGCGTGGGACATGCGGGAGCGGAGCCGGAAAGTCGCGCCGAAGAGGTTCGTGCGCGGACGCAGGTGGGCGATGGAACGCAGGAATTCCGGCGAGTGGCCTTTCTTCTGCAGCGGGTAATCCTCCGGCGCCGCGCCAAGGAGCCTGATCGACGAGGCCTGCATTTCCCAATCCTGCCCCTGCGCCGGTGAGGGGATGAGTTTCCCCGAAACAGAAACCGAAGCGCCGGTGGTCACACTGTGGATCTCCTCGTATCCGGGTATCCCCGCGTCCGCCACGATCTGCAAATTCCCAAGGCACGAGCCGTCGTTGAGCTCGATAAAAGAGAAAGCCTTCGAGTCACGCCGCGTCCGCACCCAACCGGCGACCTCCAACGAATCGGTTCCCTCTTTGCGGGCAAGGATGTGCTTGATGAGCGTGCGCATGGCTAAACTTTAAATTTTTAAAGTTTAAAGCTCAAGGAAGATGCTTCGCACCGATTCAAACGAACGGGTTGAGCGGAGTGATCCCTTCGATGGCGGTGAAATCCCCGACGTTTTCCGTGAGAATAACCGGTATGGCCTCGCGGAGCATCAGCGCGGCCAACTGGCGGTCGAAGTATCTTTGCCGTGTCACGCTCCCCTCCACACAGAGATCGAGTGCGTGTCGGGTGGTCTCAAGGGTTAAAGGTAGGACGGTCAGCCCGCGCAGCCGGGATAGGGAAAGGATTTTTTCACGCGCCACTGCGGGGCTGTCCGGCGGTTGGTTTTTCGGGCCGGTGAGATTGGGATACATTTCCGCGAGATTCTGCACGGAAACGAATAGCTCCACCTCCGGGCGTTGCCTAAGTGCGAGCACTTGCCGCGCAGCCCCGTGGCGAGGATCGCCAGCCAGCGTGGCGTAGATCAGCACGTTCGTATCCACCAAGACACGGCCCGTCAGCTCCTCAACGCGCATACGTTTCCTCCCTGCTGAAAGTGCCCGTGAACCGCCCGTCAGAAGTCACAATCTCATCACCCTCCGCTCCGTGCTTCCGCAGGAATTCTTCCAACGCCATCTCAATGATCTGGCTCCGCGGTCGCCGTTCTTCGCGGCCGAACCGGTTCAGTTCGCCGAGGAGCTTTATATCAATCGTAGCACTGATATGTGTTTTCATGGCATGAATATGTTACGACGTTAGCGTGGTGTCAATGTCCCGCTCGATTCTCATGAAAACTAAGTGCCGATGGAGGGCTCAGCCCGTGCTTGCAAAGACCGGGCGGGGGGCTAAAGTCCGCTAAACCGATGAAGCGCTTCACCTTCCCCACCGCCGTGCTGTTGTGCGGCGCTCTCACCGCCTCCGCGCAGGAGACCGCCGAGGCGGCGGCTCCCGTGAAGGAAACTAATTTCCTGGAAATCGTCGCAGCCGGCGGGGTGATGATGTATCCCCTCGCGCTGATTTCGGTGGTGGGCGTCGTCTTGGTTCTCCTTTACCTGCTCACCATCCGCCGCAATGCGGTGGTCAGCGATCGCTTCATGAACGCCGCTGAGGCGATGATCCGCAAGCGCGACTACCTGGGACTCATCGCCTACTGCCACCGCCAGAACGAATCGATGGCTCGCATCACCCAGAAGACCCTTGATTTCTTCACGAAATACCCCAGCGCCTCCTTCGGCGAAGTGCGCGAGGTGGCCGAGGCGGAGGGCTCGCGCCAAGCCGGGCTGCTCAGCTCCCGCATCACCTACCTGGCGGATATCGGATCCATCGCTCCCATGGTCGGGCTGCTCGGCACAGTGCTCGGCATGATCAAGTCGTTCATGCAGATCTCCGGCGGTGATGTCCAGGGCGTGCGCCAAATGGGCCTGGCGGAGGGCGTTTCCGAGGCGCTGATCACCACCGCCGCTGGCCTGATGATCGGCATCCCGGCACTGGTTTTCTACTCCCTTTTCCGCGGGCGGGTTCAGAAATACATCGCCGAGCTCGAGGCCGCCGCGACGCATCTCATGGCGCTGCTGCACACCCAAGTGGAGCACCAGTTGCCCGGCGAGCGCGAGTCCTACTCGCCGAACCGCCGCGTCCACGAAGACTATGCAATGCCTGCGCCCTCCCCACTCGGCGGCCATCGCCCCGATCTCCACGGAATTTAGGATACAACCCGATGAAATTCTCCAGCAGGCAGCCGGAACCCGCCCAGATGCAGTTGGCACCGATGATCGACATCGTGTTCCTGCTCCTCATCTTTTTCATCGTCACCTGGCAGTTTACGAAATCGGAAACAGAACTCTCGGTATCCGTCCCCACCGCCCAAGAAGGCGCGGAGCCCGAGCGCGGCCCCGGTGAAATTGTCGTCAACATCCTCGCCGACGGCACCGTGAAAATCGAGGGCGGCGCGGTTGATCTAGCGCAGCTCCTTGAAAAACTCGCGTCCATCGCGGCGCAATACGAGAACCAGCCAGTCCGCATCCGCGGCGATGGTGCCGTTTCCTACCAGCGCATCGTCGAGGTCATCGATACCTGCCAGAAGGCGGGCATCTGGAACATCTCCTTCGCCACGCAAAAGCCTGCTTCCACGAACTGATTCCCTTGGCAATTCCATTCCCTGTCGTGAACCTCCCTTTACCTTGAAAGCATTCCCGATCCTTTTCCTGTTCCTCTTACTGCCTGCCGCCGCACAGCAGCCGCCCCGCGCCGGCATCGTCCCCGAGGATCTCCGTGCAGATGCAGGGAACGATTTCTTCGCGCGCGGGAAAAATCTCTACGACACCGCGCAGGCCAGCGTCGATTTCGAAACGCGCCGCGATCTCTACCTCCGCTCGGCGGATATTTTTTCCGAATACATCAACCAATTCCCCAACCACGCCAACACCGAGGCCGCATGGTGGTATCTGGGCAGCAGCTTCTACCAGGCCGGCCTGATTGATGATGCAAAGCGCTGCTTCAGCACCCTCCTGAACCGCTACGGCAAGGGTAAATACGCCGCCGCCGCCGCCTACACCCTCGCCGCCGACCATTACAACAAACGCGAATACGCTTTTGCCGCCCCGCTTTTCGAACGCTTCGCCGCAAACGCCGCCAAACCCAGCGACAGGCCCAAGGGCAACCTCTTCGCCGCCAACTGTTACCGCCTCCTCGGCCTCGACCGCGAGGCCATCGCCGCCTACAAGCGCGTCATCGCCGATCCCGAGGGCGCCCTTTTTAAGGATCAGGCACAGATTGAGGTCGGCAAGCTCACTCTCAAGGCAGGAAAGCTCCAGGAGGCTCTCGAACTTTTCCGCGCCGTCGCCGATTCTACAGCTATTGCCAAGCAACGCGGCGATGCCGCCCTCCACGCGGGCATCGCCGCCACCAAGCTCGGTGAGACAGCTCTGGCCGAAAAATACCTCCGCTTTGTCCTCGATAGCCCTGGCATGGAGGAGTTCCGCCCCGACGCACAAACCGCGCTGATGGAGAATGATTACGCGCAGAAAGACTACAACGCGGTGCTCGATATCTTCCGCAAGAGCACCCTCAAGGGCGAGGGCGAAAAGGAAGCCTTCCGCCTCATGATCGCCGCCCGCGCGATGATGAAACTCAAGCGCCCCGCCGAGGCCAGCGAGCTGTTCCGCGAGGTCGAGCGCCTCGTCAAACCCGAGAACGACCTCGCCTTCCAAGCCTCCTACTACCGCCTCAACTGCTTCTTCCAGATCGAGGGCAAGCACGTCGTCGATCAGGTGGACGCCTTCCTCCAGATCTACGGGAAACTCCATCCCGAGGACACCCGCATCCACACCGCGATGCTGATGAAAGCGGAGACGCTCTTTGCGGAAAATAAAACCGCCGAGGCCGCCAAAGAATACTCGAAAATCGACCCCGCCCGCCTCAGCGATGCGAACCGCCCCGGCTTTCTCTACCAGCGCGGTTGGTGCCTCGCCGAAGCGGGAGACGCTCAGGGTGCCATCCGCTCGCTGACCGATTTCCTTGCAAAATATCCGGATGACAAGCGCATCCATCCCGCCCTCGTGAAGCGCGCCAAGGCCTACGCCGAGACCGGCGAGTCTGCCAAGGCCGTCGCCGACTTCGACCGCCTCACCACCGACAAGGCCGCGCCCGCCGACCTCGTCGCCCTGGCCTGGCTCGAATCCGCCCGCACCCGCCGCAAGGAAGGCAACATCGAGAACATGCTCGTCCGCTACAAGGGCTTGCTGGAAAAGGTCGATGACCTCACCGACAACCTCAAGGCCGAGGCGAACTACTATATCGGCTGGGGCATGGTGAAAACCAACCAACCCAAGGAAGCCGCCCCTTTCCTCAACACCGCCCGTACCCTCCGCCCCGAACTCTACTCGAAACACGCCGGCCTGCTCCTCGCTCTCTCCCACTTCGCCGGCCAAGACCCAAAAAGCCTCTCCGCGGAGATCGACCTAGCCATCGGGGGGAAATACATCGAGGACGTCCCCCAGCAGGCCGTGCAATGGGCCGGTATGCAGGCCTACAACTCCGGCGACTACGAGGCCGCCGCCCGCTTCCTCGAAGTCATCGCCAACCCCGACGAACCCCGCGCCACCCAGAAGGAAGTCTGGCGCTACCTCGCCAAGGCTCTCATCGAAACCGCCAAATTCACCGAGGCGCTCCCCGCCATCGCCAACCTCCTCGACGTCGAGGACAACCCCGCCTGGAAAGCCGATGCCCTCCTCGATCGCGCCCGTGCCTTCCTCGGCCTCAAGCGCTACGTCGAGTCCCGCAACACCACCGACGAAGCCCTCGCCCTCCGTCCTCAAGGCCGCACCTCCGCCCACCTCCGCGTCGTTTCCGGTGACCTCTACTTCCAGGAAAACAACCTCAGCCAGGCCGCCGCCGATTACCTCTACGTCATTAACTTCTACGAGGACGCCGACCTCAAGCCCCTCGCCATCCACAATTACATCGGCGTACTCAAGAAACAGGCCAACACCGCCGAAGCCGCGAAGTTCGCCACGAAACTCGCCACCGAGTTCCCGGACTGGAAAGCCCCGTGAGGCGCGGAAAGGCTTGCGAATCAAGTGACCGGCGGATCATTTACCGATGTTATGAACCTTCTTGATCGTATCACCGTGGAGCCGGGGAAATGTGGCGGACGCCCATGCATACGCGGCTACCGACTGCGCGTTAGCGATGTGCTGGATCTCATTGCCTCCGGCGCGACCAATGCGGAGATTCTGGAGGATTATCCTTTCCTGGAAGCGGATGACATCACCGCCGCGCTCCGCTATGCCGCTCAGCAGACAGATCACACCGTCATCGCTGGCGCGGCATGAAATTCCTCGTGGATGCC
>CAMBTF010000070.1 GCA_945870545.1 Akkermansia muciniphila | reverse complement strand
GCCTGCGCATCCGGAAAGGAATGCAGCGGCTAGGAAGATGGCGTGAAATCTCGTCATGAGTCGAACATGGTCATTGTTTACCGACTGCCTTCGGTTTCGGGTTTCCGGAATCCTCTTTTCCAAACAGCAGCGAATTGGGCTTCTCCTTGATCGTATCCGACATCGCCTCAATCGAGCGGATCGCTCCGCGCAGCTCGTCGAGCGTCCGCAAAAGATCGCCCTGCACGTTGCCATCGGGGCCCACGCTTGCGAGGGATTTTTCCAGCTCGCCCAATGTGCGGCGCAGGTCGGCGGGAAGCTGCCGGAAATCATCGTCCTCCAGTGTGACCTTGGCCGCGGCGGCAAGCTTTTCGATTTCCTCGATCGCATCCCTCGCCTCCGCGACGGTGGCCGTGATTTCGGTCACGGTTTCATTGATCGGCAGGGCTTCGATCTTATCCAGTATGGAGGCGATCTTTACCTCGAACTGCGCGAATCCGGAGGACAAGGTCGGAACCACCGGGAAATCACCCTTGTAGCTGAGATCGGCCGGTTTCTCTGCCGGGTAGTAATCAAAATCCACGAACAGGGCACCGGTCAGCAGGCTGCCGGTTTTCAGCGTCGCGCGCAGCCCGTTCTTGACGGCGTTGCCCAACATCAGGACGTCGTCGTCCTGTGTGCTTACCGTGCCGAGCGCCCTCAGGAGACTCGGATCCACCTCGACGAGAACCGGGATTTTCTGGTTGTCTCGTTCGGGGGCGTAATCGAAAGAGATATTCGTAACGCGCCCGATCTCGATCCCCCGGTATTCAACGGGTGCGGATTTCGAGAGACCGCGGACGCTTTGGTCGAAAAGCAAAAGGATCCGCAAGGTCGGCTCGAAAGTGGATGATTCAGCATCATCGATGTCATCGTGCAGCTCAAAGGTCGTCCCATCCTGCGCCTGCGCTCCGGGCTCCAGACCCTCCTGAAGCGCGAAGGAAACACCGCCGCTGACCATCGCCTGGAAAGAGGGTGTCCTGACCTTGAAACCGTCCACGCCCGCTGAAATATCGATGCCGCTGGTGTTCCAGAACTTTGTATTGTCCCGCACTAGGGTTCGATATTTTTCCTGGATGAAGGCCTCGTAAACAATGCGGCGCTTGTCAATGTCCAGTTTGCGACTCTCCACCCTGCCGACCGCGAATCCGCGGTAATAGAGCGGCGAGCCGACGGAAAGCGAGCCCGCCTCATCGGAAACCAGGGTGAGCCGCAGACCCGGCACGCTGCGGTTGGTGGCGGGAGGCGTCTCGCGGCCTTTCCAGTTCGTCGGCCCTGTTGGCCCGGTGCCGGGTTCCATCTCGATGTAAACTCCGGTCAACAGGGTGCCGAGACCGGAGATATCCGCCGTCGAAACGCGCGGCCGCACCACCCAGAAACGGGTGCCCTTCCGCAGCAGGTCACTGTAGGCGCTGTCCAGTGTGCAATAAACGAAGACCGACTGGAGATCCTCCGCCAGCTCGACCCTAGAAACCGTGCCGACGCTGACGGAGCGGCAGCGAAGCTCCGTTTTCCCGGCGAAAATGCCTTCCGCCGTTTCGAAGCGGATCCGCACCTCCGGCCCCTTCGAGCTGACGCTATGGTAAAGCATCCAGCCACCGATTAGAAGCGCGAGGATGGGTACGACCCAAACGATATTCCAGCGCTGTGCGGCGCGTAGTTCTGGGGCGGTGCCTATGGACTGTTCTTCACTCACTTTCTGGAAGGGGTTGGGCGGTTGACATTTCCTCCTCGCGCTCAAGTTGATCCCAAAGAAGCTTCGGGTCAAAGCTCATCGCCGCGAACATTGTTAGCATCACGACCCCGGCGAAGGCCAGCGCACCGGACCCTGGAGTGATAACCATATAATTGCCGAGCTGGACCATGGCAACTAGGATCGCCACTACGAAGATATCCACCATCGACCAGCGTCCCAGCAATTCCGTGACCCAATAAACCTTTCCCAGCAACTTCGCGGAGTGCGGCACAAGACCTTTCGCGGCGGCGCACAACCAGAGAAGCGCCACGATCTTGAGCAGCGGAATCAAGATGGATGCGGTGAAAATCACGAGTGCGATCGGATAAGCACCCGTGTTCCAGAACTCCACCATGCCAGCTATGATGGTGCTTTCCGTGGAGATACCTAGTTCCCGGGAAGTGAGGATAGGTAGCAGATTCGCAGGCACATACATTACCGCCGCCGCGATGAGAAGTGCCATCGTCCGGGTGATGCTGTCCGGCTTCCTCATGTGCAGGTGCGTGCCGCAACGAGGACAATGCACCTCGGCGACGGGCGAGACCTTCTCGCAAACATGGCAACCTGCCAGCCCCAGCTCCAGCCCCCTGGGGACTTCCTTTCCGTTCACCTTGCTCATTGCCCCTTCGCCACCTCCAGGCGATCCCACAGTTCCCTCTTGTCAATCGCCGCCACTGCGGCCGCCATGCAAACCATCAGCCCGGCGAAGGCCCAGAAGCCGATCCCGAAATGCAGATCAGCCACCTTGCCCAGTTTCAGCAGGCTGACCAATACGCCCAGCAGGAAAACCTCGATCATATTCCAAGGTTCCGAGCGGCTCATCCAGCGCGTCACGAACATCGCGCCGGGAGCGAGCCTGCCGAACATCAGCGGGGCGCAGACATAAAAGAGCCCACCCGCAAGGATCAGCGGGGTGATGATCGTGAAAAGCGCCACACCCAGCCCCACCAGCGGAGTCCCCTCGTCGATCAATGCACGCGCCGCGCCGGGCAGCGTGAGTTCCGTGTGCAGACCGGCCGCATCCATATCCACGAAAGGTGCGGTGTGCACCACGATCATTAACAGCAGGGCAGTCAGGGAAAAGGAAGTCACACGCACCAGCGAGGCCGGGCGGTTCTGGAATAGCGTCGCACCGCACAGGACGCAGTTCGCGCGTGACCCCTCCGCGATCGGCTCGGCCAAGTGCACCGTATCGCAGTAATGGCAGATCGCACGGTGCGGCCCGCCTTTCGGCTCCGGCCAGGTCAGGATGGATAATCGCGTTCTCAAGCTTTGCGTTGCATTTATCTGGCTGCCACGACCCTTTGTGTCAACTCCCCCAAGCCCTCCACGCCGCATTCCACCAGATCCCCGGCTTGCAGGTAGCGCGGCGGGTTCATCCCCATCGCCACCCCGCTCGGCGTTCCCGTTGCGATCACATCCCCCGGCAGCAGGGTCATGAAACGGCTGATGTAGCTGACGATCTCGCTCACGCCGAAGAGCATGTCCTTCGTCCAGCTGTTCTGGCGCAGCTCGCCGTTCACCTTCGTCCATAGCCGCAGCCCCTGCGGATCGGAAACCTCGTCCGCCGTTACCAGCCAAGGCCCCATCGGCGCGAAGGTGTCCGCGCTTTTCCCCTTCGTCCACTGCCCGCCATGCTCTTTCTGAAAAGCCCGCTCCGAGTAATCGCAGAACACGGCATAGCCCGCCACACACTCCATCGCCTCCATTTCTGTAACATGACTTGCCGTCTTCCCGATCACCAACGCCAACTCCACCTCATAATCTAGTTTGCGCGCGCCCTTGGGGATCAGCACGTCATCATACGGCCCACTCCAAGCCGAGCTCGCCTTCATAAAAAGCACCGGCTCAGAGGGGATCTCCCCGCCCATTTCGCGGGCGTGCTCCAGATAATTTTGCCCCACACACACGATCTTCGAAGGCCTCGCAACTGGCGGCCCCAGCCTTGTCCCCGCATCGATCTCGAACCCGCCCGGACATCCCTGCCCCACCCACTCCGCCAAGCTTTCTAATCCCCCCATCGCGAAAAAGCCCTCATCGTAATCGAGGAACTCCCCACTTGCGTCGATCATCCGCCCGTCCTCCAGCAACACGCCCGGTTCCTCCCTGCCCTCTTCCCCGAAACGGATCAGTTTCATAATGCCGCCATACTAACGGAACTCACCGGCACTTCCAGCTCTTTCAGGGAGGATCGGCATGCGGCGTTTCCGCACGCTCCCCTCTGCTCAATGAGCAGTATTGAACATCAAAGGCCGTGCAACCGGCGCGGTTCATTCCGATGATTTTGGGATGGCGGGGATTTCCGTACCTTTCGCGGCGATGGCCTCATTCAAGGCATGCAATGCGGCGTCGAGTTGGGGATCGAGGTCGTTCGCCTGTTCCTCTGGGCCGATGGGGACGAGCACATCCGGCACCGCGCCGTTGAGTTCGAGGTCACGGCCGGTGTCGGCATGGAACCAGCCGCGGAAAGGAATCTGCAGCTCCCCGACCTCGGGAATGCGGATCGTGACCGCGGAAATGACTCCGCCGTTCGTGGGCATGCCGATCAGTTTGCCGCGCCTGAGCCGTTTGAAAGCGTGGCAGAAAATCTCCGCATTGGAAAAGGTGTTCTCGTTGCATAGCACGACCATCGGACCACCCCACGCAGGGCTGACGCGGCGATCCGTGGGGTATCCCCTTTCCCCGTCGCGTGGGATCGTGAAGGTGTGAACGGGTTGGCAAAAAAGCCCAAGCAACTGATCCGCCACACGCCCGCCGATGTTATCGCGGAGATCGAGGATCAAGCCCTCGGCATCCAGCGAGGCGCGGTAAACCTCCGTGGCGAGATCAAGTAGCTCATCGGATTTCATTTTCCGGAAAGGAAGGTAGGCGATCTTTTTCCCACCCGCTTCCGCCGCGAGACCGGCGCGCTTCAGCCTTGCCGCACGATCCAGCCACCTCGCCCTGCCGTAGGAGACGGGGATCAGTTCCAAAGTCCTTTCCACCCCATCCTTCGAGGCGACGACGATGGGAAACACCCCACCTTTCGCCCCGTTGAAAAACATGTGGAGGGGAGTCTGCGCATCCACTTCCTTGCCGGCGATGCGCAGCAACGTTTCCCCCGGGAGCGGCGCGCCATCGACGAGGGAGATCGGCGATCCTTCGAGCACTTTTTCGATTACGAGCGCGCCGTCCCATGTGTTGCGGAACGTGAGGCCGGGGAAAGCCGTCGGTTGCGCCACAGTATCAGGCCCGGACGGCGCGCCCCACGGCGTGGTCTTGAACGTGAGGTGGGATGCGTTGAGCTCGCCCAGCAACTGCGCCACCACCCTGTCGAACTGCCTGGAATCCATGGCAACCGCAGCCGCGTCCTCGTATTTCGCGAGGATGGCAAGCCAGTCCTTGCCGTTCATCGTCCTATCGTAGAAACGCTCGCCCAAGGTGCGCCAGATCCTACGGAAACCGAGCCGCAGACGCTTTTCGCGTTCCTGCTCGACGGAAAACGAGAATTCGAAGCGCTGTAATTTTCCCTCATGGAAGACGGCGGGCACTCGGTCGATGCGCCAGAACGACCGTCCAGCCGCGCCTATCCCTTCCGCGATGCCGCGGAAATCAGAGAATGGCGTAATTTCCCCGCCATCCAGCGGCACGGAGTAAATCGTCTTATCGCTCGGGTCGCGGCTTTGGAAAAGCACCGAGCGCGAATCCGCGGCCCAGGTCACGCGCGTCGGCTCGCCGATATCGGTTTGCAAGGGTCGCAGCGATGCGGATGCCTTTTCGGGATCCTCTCCGGCATCCATGAGCCACAGTCTCGCGATCCCGTCCGGCTCACGCCTCGCGGTGAAAACGATGGATTTCCCGTCCGGGGAAAATTTCGGGGAACCCTCGAATGCCGGATGCCGTGTGAGATTCACAGGAGGCCGCGAGCCATCGGCGCGAACGAGGAAAATGTCGCGGTTCGAATGGGCATCCTTGGCCGACATGACGAGCCATTCGCCATCCGGCGACCAATCGTAGGTAGGCGTATCCCAAGCCTCCGCCACCACTTTCGCGGCACCGCCATCCAAGCCGGCTGTCACGAGATCACCGGTCGCCTCCAGCCAGGAAATGCGCCTGCCACACGGACTCACCTTGAGGCTACGCTTCGATCTTGCGGATGATGCGACCACTCCGATTTCGCCCAATTTTCCGGCCTCCCATCGCGTGCGGCAGACCTCCGCTTTCAAGCCGTCGTCGCGGAGGAAAAGGATTTCCCTACCGTCGGCGGAGAACGCGGGTTCACGCTCGTCGGTCTCATCGGTTGCCGTCATGCGCTGCGGCGAGGATTGGCCCGCCGCCATCGTCCACAGGTCGCCCGCCGAGGAAAAAACGATGCACCCGCCGTCCGCCGAAAACGCCGCGGAGGATGTCCCTGTGACACGTTCCTTGCGCCGGGATCGGTCGGGAACTTTTTCCTGCGTGAAAAACCGCAAAGCGACGGGCGGTGCGGAGCTTTCCGGCTCGAACCGATAGACCTCATGCCCGGAGCGGAATACCATCACCTTTCCATCCGCCGAGAGATCGGGCAGCACGACCCCGCTATCCCCCATCGCGGTCAGGCGGCGGTGCGGCTTAGCGTCGAACCATCCCTCCCATACATCGAACACCCCTTCCTTACTAGAAACGTAGTAGAAACCCTTCCCGTCCGGCTTCCATAGCGGCGAACGGGCATCACTTTCACCTACGACAATGGATGTAAAGCGGTTCTCCGCCGAATCATAGAGATGAACCGAGGAGGCGCGGGATCCTCGGTAGCCCGGGCGGTAAAGTTGCTCGCCACCCCGGCAGAAAAGGAAACGCTTTCCATCCGGTGAGACGGAAACTGAATGCGCCGTGGCGTCGAACAGCTCCAGCTCGCGGGAGTTCTTCTCCAGGCCGACTTTTAACAGGCGGAACGGTTCGTATCCGGAACTTTCGCGCATGCCGCGGACGATGGCGAAAGAACCATCCGCCGAGATCGCCTCCGGAATATTTCCCTCGGAATGACGCGTGTGTATCCGCGGATCGGAGCCGTCCCGTTTCACCGAATGGAGCTGGACGGAGCCCGATGCCTCGGAACCGAAAAAAATCCGACCGCCATCCGGGGAGAACATCGGATACGCCTCACGCTCCGGTGTTTCCAACACCCGCACCGCCTCGCCTCCGGTGGAAGGGGCGAGCCAGATGTCGTTGAGCCACTCGAAGGCCAGCGTTTTCCCATCGGGCGATAGCGCGGGCCATGCGATCCCGCGGATAGGAATCTCCTCCGTTGCTCCGGAAAGGGGGAAAAGCAAAGGGATGGCGGCCAGCAGGAATCGCATGGGCAAAGCAACCCGCACCGCACCGCAGCGGCAAGCGGGAACTTGCGGACGTGCGGCTTGCGGCTACTCTCTGCGGCGTGAACCCTACCGATTTCCCGATCTCCCCGCCGCGCGCATGGGTCGAGATCGACACCGCCGCCCTTGTGGATAACCTCGCCTACGCTCGGCAGGCGTCCGGTTGCGGGATCATGGCGGTGGTAAAAGCCGGAGCCTACGGGCACGGGCTGGAGGTGATCTCACGCACGCTCGAAAGCGCGGGGGTGGAGTTCCTCGGCGTTGCGAACATCGGTGAGGCGCGCCGCATCCGCGAGGCAGGCGTTTCCTCACGCATCTATCTGTTAGGGGCAACCTGGGAAGCGGAGCGCGAGGAGATCGTCGCTCGGAACATCACGCCATGCATATCGTCGTTGGAAGAAGCGGTGGAGTTCAACGCCATCGCGAAGCGCCGGGGGGTGAAGCTCGCCGTCCACATCGCCGTCGATACAGGAATGGGACGTGGAGGGTTCGTGGCAGAGGGGATCGTGGAAAATTTCTTGCAACTTGAGGCCATGGATTCGCTAGAGCTCGAGGGCATCGCTTCGCATTTATCCTCTGCGGACGAGGACGAGGAATTCACATGGAGGCAGATTCATTCCTTTGAGGAAACCGTGGATAAACTCGGCGGCGCGGAGCGGTTCCGGTGGCGGCACCTTTCCAACAGCGCGGGCATCCTCGGCTATCCTATGAGCTGCCGGAACCTTGCCCGTCCCGGCCTGATGCTTTACGGAATCTCACCCAT
>CAMBTF010000069.1 GCA_945870545.1 Akkermansia muciniphila | reverse complement strand
TACCCGCAGGCAATGGCTTTCTATCGCTCGCTGGAAGAAAAATTCGGCGCGGCGATCTGGCATCCCCACCCCATTCTCCGGCTGGCTTCCTCGGAAAAGGAATGGGCGAAGATTTCCGCAAAACTCGACCTGCCCGGCGTGAGGCCATGGCTGGGTATGGCTCACGCAGTTCCGACGGGCTTCCTCGGCGGCGTGGAGTTGGTCGGCGGCGGCTGGCTCGACACACGGAAATTCCTCGACCTCTCCGCCCATCATTTCCGCGAACTCGGGCTGTCGGCGGATACCGGCAACCCGCGCATCCGCTGCGAAGGGGCCGCCGGATTGATCTCGGGCAGAATGGGCGAGCACCGCAGCGCAAAAGGGGAAATCCTGACCGTCCGAGCCGACTGGCCGGAGACGCATATCCGCATCGGTGCGGGCGGGTGGCTGGTTCCCATCGGCGGCGGATGTTTTCGCGTCGGCTCCACCTATGATTGGGACAATCTCAACGAGCAAGCCACCCCCGCCGGACTCGGACGGATCACGACCATCGCGGCGAAGCTCGGCGGTGCCGATTTTGAAATTATCGCCCATGTCGCGGGGATACGCCCCATCCTGCGGCGCAGCCAGCCCATGGTCGGCAAAGACGAATCGGGGGATTGGCTCTTCAACGGTCTCGGCTCGAAAGGCACGCTCTACGCCCCGGGGATGGCGGCGATGCTCGCGGACTGGATCCTTGACGGCGTCCGCCCCGCCCCGGAGTTTGTGTTTCCCGACGCCCTTTCCTAAAAAACATGTTCCCTCCCCGCCCCACGGAGCTGCTCCACCTCCTTTTGAAAAGCGAGATCGCCGCCGGTGATTTCGCCATCGACGCCACGGCGGGCAACGGCCACGACACGGCTTTTCTCGCCCATATTGTCGGCGAAACCGGCAAGGTGCTAGCCATCGATATTCAGGCGCAGGCCATCGAATCGACGTCCGCGCGGCTGGAAAGCGAAGGCCTGCGGGATCGCGTGAAGCTGCACCACGGCTGCCACGCGGATCTCGCAAATCTCGTGGGAGGAAAAAGCCCGAGCGTCATCATTTTCAACCTCGGATACCTGCCCGGCGGCGACCATGGGATGATCACCCACCGGGAAAACACCCTTAAAGCTCTCGACGCCGCCTCGGAAATCCTCGTGCCGGGCGGGGTTCTCGCGGTCATCTGTTATCCCGGACACAATGGCGGCGCTGAGGAAGCGGCAGCGGTCGAGGCTTTCATCGCCACCCTCGCGGCCCACCGCACGGCGCGATACGGTATGCTTGCCACCGAAAAGCCCGCCCCCTTCCTTTTGCTATCCAGAAAATCCGGCTGATTTTCCGACACATCTTCCAACTTGCCCCGCCGCGCATCCCTGTCTAAGTCTTCACCAACCACCAACGCTATGAAACGATTTTTCCTCGCCTGCCTGCTGCTCCTCAGCCCGCTCCACGCACAAGCGGTGGCGGCACCCAACGCCAACGAATCGGAAACCCCGCTCCAAGCGGAGCTGCTACCCAATCAAAAGGAATTCCTGAACCTGCCGGAAGAGAAGCGCACGGAATTCGCCAAACACTTCGGAAACGCCAGCCGCTTTTTCCAACAGAAGCGCATTTTCGAATGCCTTGACGCGATCAGCGAGGCGGATGCGATCTTCCCGCAAAGCGCTGAGCTCATGAACCTGCGTGGTTCCTGTTATGTGGAAATGCGCGCCTTTGATAAGGCCACGGCAGCGTTCAATGAAGCGCTCAAGATCGCCCCGAAGAACACCAGCATCCGGTTCAACGTGGGGGAAGTCCTGTTCGTAACCAAGCAGTGGCAGCAAGCCCACGACATCTTTCAGGAAGTCATGCGCGAGATCCCCGAAAACAATATGGCTCTCTCCCGCCTCGTCGAATTCAAGATCATGCTCTGCAAGGTAAAACTCGGCCAGAAAGACGAGGCCACCATCCTCGCGCAGAAATACGACTACCAGGACGATTCGCCTTACCACTACTACGCGCAGGCCGTGCAGGCTTACGAGAAAAAGGAACTCGTCGAAGCCGAGGCATGGCTGGGCCGCGCAAACCGCATTTTCCAGGATCCCAATATCATCGCCCCGTGGCAGGACACGCTCGTCGAGATCGGCTACATCAAGAGCTTCTACGGCGACGATTCCCCCTCCGCGGAGTAACCGGCCTCACACGTTGAGTCCGGCGACCATCGCGTGGAAAGCCGCGGAAACCTTGTTTTCCGAAGGCGATAATAGCGACACAGGCTTCCCCTCATCCCCGCCCCTGCCGGTCGGTAGATCGATAGGTATCCGCGCGAGCAACGGAACATTCATATCCTCCGCCTCACGCACGCCGCCGCCTTCGCCGAAAATGTAGTAGCGTTTCCCGTCGTCGCCCTCGAACCAAGCCATGTTCTCGATGAGTCCCAGGATCGGTACATTGACTTTGGCGAACATCGCCACGGCCTTGCGGGCGTCGATCAGCGCGACCTCCTGCGGCGTTGTTACGATCACCACGCCATCCACCGCCACGGTCTGCACGATGGTGAGCTGGATGTCGCCCGTGCCCGGCGGTAGGTCGAGCACCAGCACGTCGAGCTCGCCCCACGCGACCTGGCGGAGAAATTGCTGCGTGTAGCGTGTCGCCATGGGGCCGCGGACGATTACCGGGGATTTGTCCTCCAGCAGGAAACCCATGGACATGAGCTTCAGCCCATGCGCCTCGATGGGGATGATCTCGTCATGTTCATTGGCGTCCGGGCGTTCGCTGGTGCCGAACATCATGGCAACGGAGGGACCGTAGAGATCGCAATCGCAGAGACCCACCTTCAAGCCCTTCGCGGAAAGCGCGACGGCGAGGTTCGCGGCGACCGTGGATTTTCCCACCCCGCCCTTGCCGGATGCCACCGCGATGATGCGTTTCACGCCGGGAATGGAGCTTTTCCCCACTGCTCCGCCCGCCGCCTCGGGGGCATCCTTCACCTCGATATCGACCTTCGCATGGCCTATGCCCTCAACCCTTTCCAATACCGCATGGACGTCCTTGAAAATCGCCTGCGGCACCTGCGCGTCCTTTGTCGCCACCTCGATCCGGACTGTCACATCCCCGCCGTTTACCTCCACGGCCTTCACCAACCCGAAGGATACGATATCCCTGGAAAATCCCGGATACCTCACCTGTTTCAACAACTCCCTGATCTCGTCCGCGCTCATCATGTCGGCGCCACTCTCCGCGTTTTCATCCGACACGCAACCCAATACCGGCGCGAGCCGCGCACTCCATAATCGACATTCACCCACCTCCACCCGAACCTGCTGCTGTTGTCCGCGCCTTCGCCCATCACCATCATCCTCGCCGTCCTGCCCGTTTATCTGCTGATGGCCGGAGGAGCCGTGCTGCGAAAAACCGGCATCCTAAGGCGCGAGCACGACATCGGCGTCATGCACGTGATTTTCTCCGTGATGCTGCCCTGCTACATCCTCGACCGTACCCTCGGCGCCGAGGTGCTGCGCGATGCCCGCACGCTGGTCACCGGCGCGGGACTAGGCTTTTCCCTGATCATCGCCGGGATCTGCCTCGGCTATCTGGCGGGGAAACTGATCGGCCTCGTGCCAGGTCAGGGTCGGCGGACATTCGCGCTCGCCTCGGGATGCCAGAATTTCGGCTTCACCGCCGTGCCTGTCGTAGAGATTCTTTGGGGCGGCTCCGCTGTCGCGCTGCTTTTCGTCCACAATCTCGGCGTCGAGGTCGCGATGTGGTCTGTCGGCGTGATGCTAATGTCCGGCGACACCGGCATCCCATGGAAACGCCTCATCAACGGCCCCATCATCGCCGTCGCCATCGGCCTTACACTTGTCGTGCTGCGGGTGGACGATAGGATCACCGGCCCCGGCCGCGAGGCAGTCTCCATGATCGGCATCGGCGCGTTTCCCCTGGCGATCATGATGACCGGCGCGACGATCATGGATCTTGCGGTCGCGGAAAAGCCCTCGTGGAAAATCGCCGCGGCCTCCTGCGTCGTGCGCCTCGCGCTGGCTCCCGCCGTGATCATACTTTGCGCAAAATTCATCCCCATGGCCGTGGAGCTGAAACAGATCCTTCTCGTGCAGGCGGCCATGCCCGCCGCGCTCGCCCCCATCCTCATCGCCCGCATGTATGACGGGCGCCCCGCCGTCGCCGTGCAGATCGTCGTCGCGACAACGGTTGTCTCGCTTTTCACCCTGCCCTACATCATCACCTACGGCATCCGCTTTCTCGAACTCACGCCCCTTTCCCCGTAATATGTCCGATCCCCACAAAACCATCTCCCTCCAGCCCGCCATCGACGGCCAGCTCTCGCCCGCCGAGCGCGTCTCCCTCTACAAGCGTTTCATCGATTCGGAGCAGGAAAACATCCTCGCCCGTCACCGCGAGGGCGCGGGCGGCCTGGAAATCTGCGAGGCACGCTCCGCGATGATCGACACCCTTGTCGCCGCGATCCTGCAGGCCACCATCAACTCACAGGGCCTCACCGAATCCCCTATCGCCCTCGTCGCCGTGGGCGGATATGGGCGTGGCACGCTGAACCCCGGTTCCGACATCGATCTTCTTTTCCTGCTCCCCCGCGCCTCCGCGAAGCTGCCGAAAAACGTCCAGGAACTCGTCCAGAGCATCCTCTATCCGTTGTGGGATTGCGGCTTCAAGCTCGGCCACTCGTGCCGCTCCATCGCCGAGTGCATCGAGGAGGCGCGCGCCGATCCGCAGAACCTCACCGCCCTTCTCGACAGCCGCCTGATCGCCGGAAACGAAACCCTGTTCCGCGATCTCCTCGTCGCCTTTGAAAAAAACTGCGTCGCGAAAGGCCAGAACGCGTTCTTCGAGATGCGCCGCCAGGATCTCCGCTCCCGCCACCAGAAAAGCTCCCACACCGTTTTCCTCCAAGAGCCGAATGTGAAGGAATCATGCGGCGGCCTGCGCGATTACCAGAACATGCTTTGGGTCGCCCGCATCAAGGCCGGCGCGAAAGACCTGCGGAAGCTCGTTGATGACCGGCTCATCACCGCCAGCACCCACCGCGAGATCGAGGACGCGCACGATTTCATCATGCGCGTCCGCAACGAGCTGCACTATCACACCGGCAAGGCCACCGACATCCTCACCCTCCAGCTCCAGGGTGTCGTCGCCACCGAGTTCGGCTACCCGCAGCGCAGCATCCTGCGCCGCACCGAGGCCTTCATGCGGGATTACTACACCCACACCCGCCATCTTTACCGCCACGCCACCTCGCTGATGGAACACTTCCAGATCCAGAAGGAGACCGACGCCGAAACGGGCTTCCGCTCCTTCCTCACCTTCCGGAAAAAAAAGCGCGAGGAGTTCGACGGCTTCATCGCCCGCGACGGACGCATCTACCCCGCAAATAACGACATCTTCAGGGAAGACATCCACCGACTCATGCGCCTCTTCCAGCACTGCCAGGTGCGCAATCTCCGGCTCTCCCCGCCCATGCGCCGTCTCATCGCTAGCCACTGGGAGGACATCGACCGCACTTTCCGCTACCACAAGGCGAATCGTGAGACCTTCCAGGCCATCCTTGAGCGGAAAGGCGAGGTCGCCCGCTCCCTGCGCCAGATGCACCGCATCGGTTTCCTCGGGCGCTACCTGCCGGAGTTCGGTGCGCTCGACTGCCTCGTCCAGCATGAGTTCTTCCACCGCTACACCGCGGATGAGCACACGCTCCGCTGCATCGATGAACTCGATAAGCTCGTCGGCGACACCAACTCGAAGTTGGAAATTTACCGTCGCCTGTTCCACAAGATCGTCGATCCCTACGCCCTCTACATCGCACTCATCCTGCATGACACCGGGCGCTCGGAAAACGTCCGCGAGCACATCGATGGCTCCGCCATGCTCGCCATCAAGCTCTGCTCTCGCCTCCAGATCACCGGCCAGCGCCGCGCCAAGATCATGTTCCTCGTGGACAACCACCTCATATTCTGGCGCACCGCCACCACGCGGAACCTGGAGGATCCCGAGGTCATCGCCGAGTTCGCCGCGATCATGAAGACACCGGAGAACCTCGATGCCCTCCTGCTCTTCACCTACTGCGACACCAACGGCACCGCCCCCGACGCATGGAACGGCTGGAAGGAATCCCTCATGCTCCAGCTCCACAAAGCCACCCGCCGCTTCCTCGCGGAGGGCAGGGAAAACTTCACCCGCAAGCTCGACGCCGACCGCCTCGCCCTCCGCGCCGAGGTCACCTCCCTCATGCCGGAGGATTTCTCGGCGGAAATCCGCCAGCACTTCGACAGCACGCCCGCCGCCGCCTTCGCCTACCGCGAGGCCGCGTTCATCGCCTCGCAGGTGAAGGCCGTGCGGGAATTCACCGAGGAGGAAAACGCGGGGAATCCGCACGCCTTCTGCGTCCGGTGGCTCGAGCACCCGGACAAGGGCTACTCCGAGCTCATCCTCGCCACCCGCGACAGGCCCCTGCTGCTTGAGAAACTCTGCTGCGCCCTCGCCTCCGAGCAGATCAACATCCTTTCCGCCGATCTCTACACCCGCACCGACGGCATTGTGCTGAACATCTTCCGCGTCTGCACCACCAACTTCGAGCCCGTCTCCGACGAGGCCACCCGCAAGCGCTTCCTCGCCATCTTCACCACCATCTTCGCGGCCGAGCGCTACGACCCCGAGACCTACCTTAAACGCAAGGCGAACTTCCTCAAGCCCCGCTCCGAGACCGGACTTTCCGTCCCCGTGCGCGCCCAGGTTTCCAACGAACTCCACCCCACCTGCACCACCGTCGAGATCCAGGCGCTCGACCGCATCGGCCTCCTCCACGATCTCTTCCACACCGTCAACGAAGCCGGCCTCGACACCACCCACGCCCGCATCTGCACCGAGAAAGGCGTCGCCATGGATACCCTCTACATCACTATCCCCGGCGGCGGAAAAGTCCAAGGCGAGGACCAGCTCCGCGCCTTGGAGGAGAAATTCAACAGCCTCGTCGCCCGCCCGGAGGCGTGAGGAGACCGGGAAAAATTGCCAAGGCCGCCCTCATGAATCTTCCTTGGCGCCCTTGGCGACTTGGCGGTTCAAATTCTTCTCGGGGTTGTGTGCGGAGTGTTTCGGGAACTGCCACTTGTTGAGCGATGGTAACAAAGCAAGTTGAAGAGAGTTTCACCGCCAAGACGCCAAGTTCGCCAAGCTAGACAGAGGGTTGGATAAGAAGAAGGAGGTCAGGCCTTTTTCACATCGACCCATTGCTTGGTCTTGGCGGATTCGAGGACGGCGTCGCAGACATATTGGGTGCCGAGGGCGTGGCGGAAGTCCGGGTAGCGTTTTTCGGCGGAGGGATCGTCGAGGGATTTGAAGAACTCGGCGAGCTCGTGGGTGAATGAGTGCTCGTAGCCGAGGCAGAGACCGGGAACCCACCAGTTGCCGGCGTAAGGATGATCGCCGTCGGAGCAGTGAATTTTCGTCCAGCCGCGGCGGTCGCCGGGAACTCCATGGTCGAAGTATTCGAGGTAGTTCATATCGTGGAGATCCCAGGAGAGGGATTTCTTCGCGCCGTTGATCTCGAAGGTATTGAGTGCCTTGTGGCCGCGGGCGTAGCGGGTGGACTCGAAGATCGCGAGCGAACCGTTTTCGAAACGTGCAAGGAAGGCGCAGGCATCGTCGATGGTGACGGGGTGCTTCTCGCCGGTGGCGGTGTGGACACGCTCCTTAATGAAGGTTTCGGTCATCGCGGAAACGGAAACGATGTCGCCATTGATCCAGCGAGCGGTATCGATGCAGTGGGCGAGAAGGTCTCCGGTGACTCCGGAGCCCGCGGCGGCTGCGTCAAGACGCCAGAGACCGGCGCCGCCTTGCGGGAGCTCTTCGGAAATCGTCCAGTCTTGGAGGAAGTTCGCGCGGTAATGGAAGATGCGGC
>CAMBTF010000068.1 GCA_945870545.1 Akkermansia muciniphila | reverse complement strand
TGGCCCAGTCCTTGGCGGATCTCGCGGCCCAGCGGGTCTCGGCGAGTTCGCGGATTTCGGCGGGGATGTCTGACGTGGTGGAGGAAATTTCCGGGAGCGTGATGCCCAGCGCGCGGAGAATGCGGTTCAGTCCGGCGAGGGCAGCGGCGGCATCCTTGCCGGTGAGTTTGGAAGCTTCGCGCAGGCCGGTGAAAATCCCGCCGAGCGCGCCGGGGGTGTTGAGGTCGTCGTTGAGCGATTCCCACGCGCCTTGGAACGGGCCGAAGTCGGCGGAGGTCAGCGCCGTTTCGGCGCCCATGTTCTCGGCGAGCTTCGCGGCGGATTTCGCGAGCTTCGCCAGTGCCTCGCGCGCGCCGGAGAGGGAATCCAGGGTGAAGTTGAGCTGCTTGCGGTAATGCGCGCCGATGAGGACGTAGCGGACTTCCATCGCTGTGAAACCTTTCGCCTCCAGATCCGCGAGGGTGTACATATTGCCGAGCGATTTCGACATTTTCCCGCCGTCCACCAGCAGATGAGTGATGTGGAACCAATGCGCCGCGAAGTTCCCGCCGCACGCGCATTCGCTCTGTGCGATCTCGTTTTCGTGGTGGGGGAAAATGAGATCCACACCGCCGGAGTGCATGTCGAAGGAATCGCCGAGGTATTCGCGGATCATCGCCGAGCACTCGAGGTGCCAGCCGGGCCGGCCTTCACCCCACGGGGATTCCCAGAAATTCTCGCCATCCTCCTCGCGCCGCGCCTTCCACAGGACGAAGTCGGAAATACTATCTTTCTCGTACTCGTCCGCATCGGCACGGGTGGACTGCGTTTTCCCGAGGTCGAGCTCGCGCTCGTCGAGGCGGGAGAGCCGGCCGTAATTCGGGAACGAGGAGATGCGGAAATAGACCGAGCCGTCGTCGGATGCGTAGGCGTGGCCTTTTTCGATGAGCTCTGCGATCATCGCGATTTGCTGCGGGATGTGGGCGATCGCGGATGGCTCGATGTGTGGTGGAAGGCAGGCGAGCGCCTTGCAATCGGCGTGGAATTTCTCCGTCCAGATTTTCGTGAAAGCCTCCAGGGTCATCCCGGCCTTCTGAGAATCGCGGATCGTCTTGTCGTCCACGTCGGTAAGGTTGCGGACATGCAGCGTGGGCGTGCCACCGGTCTCGAGCGCGCGGCGGAACACATCCTGCAGGACGAAAGTGCGGAAATTCCCGATGTGCGCCGGGCCATAGACCGTCGGCCCGCAGCAATAGAAACGGTAGGTCTTCCCGTCCAGCGGGCGGATCTCCGTTTCGGTGCGGGTGAGGGTGTTGAAAAGACGCATAGCGGGGTTTTAGGCAAGCCCTGCGGAAGAGGGAAGCCGGGATTGGGGCTCGGTTTCATTCGGTTTACCCAAAACCAGCAGTGCATGCCCGCCGCCTTTCACGCAGCTTGGGTCGATGCTGCGGTCAAAGGTTACCAGACAGCCGCCTTTTGAGGCGGCCAGTGCAAGCAGATAGCAATCGGTCAGTTGCTGAGAGGCGGGTAGAACCGGGATTCGTGCAGCCTCCATGAGACTCAGGTCATCAGGCCAGAAGCGATGTCCCGGTGCCGCCAGGATGCTGGACAAAGCCCGCCGCGCCTGCGCGGTGGAGCCCGAGCCACCCGGGTATTTTGGATTTCCCATGATGCGGAGAAACGCATTTTCGCTCAGCGGGCACGTCGCCCATCCTTCGCGGACGGCACGGGTCTCGAAAAAATCCAATGCCGACTTCGCATGCACATGGGTCACGTCGCCCAGCGCAATCAGGACATTTGCATCGAGAAGGTGGATCATTGCCCCGCCCTTAGTTCCATGGCTCGGGCGAATTCCTCCTCATCGGCTTCGTCGATAAGCTTCCTGACCGTATCCTCATTCACCGTATCGCCCCGCTTCTTGAGACGCAAAATCCCAAACGGCCCGACCTCATAGAGTTCGGACTCGGAAGAGCTGAGTGCAGTTGCAGGCATGATTTCCCGTCGCAGTGCATGGGCGACCATATCCTTGAGCGTGATCCGACGGCGCGCCGCCACGGCTTTCGCCTCGATCAGCAACTCATCGGGAAGATCCAAGGTGGTTTTCATGACAAGCTAACCATACGGGAATATGGGTGATAGGCAAGTTCGTTTCCCAGCGGTGCGCCAGGTTGCCATTTCCTCACAGCTCGAAGCTCAGCACCCGGAGGATGCCGGGGGTCGAGCGCAGGGAGGAGAGAAGTTCGGGGGTGGGTTCGTTGTCCACCTCGATCACTGTCACGGCGGTCTTCGTCTCCTTGTTTCTGGAGAGCGCCATGTTCGCAATATTGACCTGCGCCGTTCCGAGCGAGGTGCCGATCACGCCGACGATGCCGGGGCGGTCGTCGTTTTCCACGAAGAGGAAACGCCCGGTCGGGCTGGTCTCGACGTAGTGGCCGGCGATGTGGACGATGCGTGCGGAGTTTCCGAAAAAGGTGCCCGCCACGGTGGTGACCTCGCCGCCTTTCACGGCGGAGACCTCGATCAGCTCGGTGCAGTTCGTATGGAGAGCGACGGTGGATTCGCTGACCACGATGCCGTGCGCCTTCGCGATGGCGGGGGCGTTGATCAGGTTCACCTGCGCCTCATGGCTGGCGGAGGCGAGGTAGCCGGTGAGGATCTTGCGGGTGACGAGTTCCGTATCCAGCTCGGACACCGGGCCGAGGTAGGAAACGCGGATCGCATCGCACTGCGCGGGCGCGATTTTTGAGAGGAGCTTCCCGAGGGAGTTTGCGAGATCGAGGTAAGGGCCGACGGATTCGAGGGTCTTCGCGTCGAGGTTCGGCATGTTTACCGCGTTGCGGATCTCGCCGGTCATCAGGAAATCCTTGATCTGGATCGCCACCTCGATACCGACGTTTTCCTGGGCCTCCGCCGTGGATGCGCCGAGGTGCGGGGTGAACACGGTTTTCTTCGCGGAAAACAGCGGGAAATCGGCGGGCGGCGGCTCGACCTCATACACGTCGAGCGCGATGCCGGCGAGATGGCCCGCGTCGATGGAAGCCTTGGCGGCCGCCTCATCGACAAGGCCGCCGCGGGCGCAGTTGACGATCAGTGCGCCCTTGTTCATCAGGGCGATGCGCTCGGCATTCATGATGTGCTTGGTGTCTGCTGTCATTGGGATGTGCAGCGTGACGACATCCGCGCCTTTCAGCGCCTCATCGGCGGTGGCGGCCAGCTCCACTTTCAGCGACTGCGCGCGAGCAGCGGTGAGGAAAGGATCATAGGCGACGACGGTCATACCGAAGGCCTGCGCGCGCTTGGCGAACTCTGTGCCGATGCGGCCCATGCCTAGGATCGCGAGGCGTTTTCCGAACATCTCCACGCCGCCGTAGATCTTGCGATCCCATTTCCCGGCGACCATCGACGCGTGCGCCGGGCCGATGTTGCGGGCGAGGGCGAGCATCAGTGCAAAGGCGTGCTCGGCGGTGGAAATGGTGTTGCCGGAAGGCGTGTTCATCACCACCACACCGTGGTCGGTGGCGGAATCACGGTCGATGTTGTCCACGCCCACCCCGGCGCGGCCGATGGCTTTGAGGTTTTTCGCGGCATCGAAAACGGCGGGCGTCACCTTTGTTTCCGAGCGGATTACCAGCCCGTGGTAATCTCCGATCACCGCCAGCAGTTCGTCAGGGGACATGCCGGTCTTCACGTCAACGGTGATGCCCGGCGCGGAACGCAGGGCTTCCACGCCTTTTTCGGAAATGGGATCGGAAACGAGGACTCGGTAGCTGCTCATGGGGCGGCTTCGTTAAACGGGATGCCGGGGACTTGCAAGAGGAAGTGTGTGGGGGCTGGTCTGGTTCGATGTACTCGCCGCCGATGGTCGCGGCTACGTAATTGACAGCGCCTATGGTTGGGCTTAGCCTATCATTCTGTGAATCATAACGATCTGATCACTACCGACCCGGAAATTTTGGGGGGAACTCCCGTATTCAAAGGGACGCGTGTACCCGTGAAGACGCTCTTTGATTATATCGAGAACAACTACACCCTCGCTGAGTTTGTGGAGTGCTTTCCGTCCGTGACCCGGGAGGCGGCGCAAGCGGTGCTGGAGAAATCCGAAGCCGTCCTACTGGCAGTTGCATGAAAGTGTTGCTCGATGAGTGCGTGCCCTAGCCGATGCACAAGCTGCTGACCGGACACGATTGCGTCTCGACGCAATGGCGTGGCTGGGGTGGAATCAAAAACGGGGACTTGATCCGTCTGGCTGAGGAGGAATTCGATCTTTTCATCACCTCCGATCAGAACCTCCGCTACCAGCAGAATCTTTCAGGGCGACGCATCGCTATCCTTGAGTTATCCACCAACGATCTGCGCCGCATTCTGGCCGCCTCCGGCGTCATCGTTGCCGCTGTCGATGCCTCCGGCACCGGGAGTTTTCGGCACTTGGACATTCCATAGCGGAGAGTTGGCAAGAAACACGCCTTATCCTCTGGGGCGAGCTAACGCTCGCGTTCCGTTTGACCTGCGTGCTACGCTGCGGGCGTGTTGCACTGGTTTTCAGACGGGAAGTTCCCCTTGTATCTCGCGCCGATGGCGGGGGTGACGGATTTGATTTTCCGGCGGATCTGCAAGGAGATGGGGGCGGATGTGATGGTTACGGAGTTCGTGAGCGCGGAGGGGATCATGCAGGCGGACGAGCGCACGAGGAAATATACGGAGTTCGATGAGGAGCAGCGGCCGGTGGGTGTGCAGCTTTTCGGGGCGGACGGGGTGCGGATGGGCGAGGCGGCGCGGAAGATCATCGACAAGGGTCTCGCGGGGCGGGTGCCGGATTTCATCGACATCAATTTCGGCTGTCCGGTGAACAAGGTGGTTTCCCGCAACGGCGGTTCCTCGCTGCTGCGCGATTGCCCGCTGCTGGCTAGCGTGGCGGCGGGCGTGGCGAAGGCAGTGGGCCACGAGGTGCCGGTGACGGCGAAAATCCGGATCGGCTGGGACGCGGATTCGGTGAACGCGGTGGAGGTCGCGAAGACGTTGGAGGATTGCGGGATGCGGGCGATCGCGGTGCACGGGCGGACGCGGGCGCAGGGCTACGGCGGCGAGGCGGATTGGGAAACCATCGATGCGGTGGCGCGGGCGGTGGGCGTACCGGTGATCGGCAACGGCGACATCGCCACCGGTGCGGATCTGGCGAAACGGAAGCGGGAAACGGCGGTGAGCGGTGTGATGATCGGCCGCGCGGCGATGCAGAACCCGTGGGTTTTCCGCGAGGCGAAACATTTCCTGCAGACCGGCGAGGTGATGGAACCGGTGCCGCTAACAGAAAGATGGGAGCTGATTCTCCACCATTGCCGGATGGCGGTGGAGAGCGAGCGATACGGCAATGAGCGCCAGACGCTGACGGCGATGCGCGGGCGGTTGATGGCCTATTGCAAGGGCTTCCCCGGCGCGAAGGATCTGCGGCAGAGGCTTTGCCAGGTGGATTCGGTGGCGAGCGTGGAGGCTTTGGCGGCACATTGAGAGGTTGCCATCGCGCTCCGGCGGCGATATTTTCCGGCGTGCTCAGGAAGTTCGGAATACTAGTCGCCGCCCTGCTGAGTTCCGGCGCACCCCATGCCCAGACGCTAAGCGGCGTGCGCACGGAGCCTGTGAACGCGGCTGCTCCCGCCGCGCTCGCTCCGACGGATGATCTGCCTTCCGCGAGCGACGGGTCGATCCTGACTCGCAGGGACGCGCGGACGATCACGCTGAAAATCCCCGCGCCGCGCGGGCAGATCGTGGACAGGGAAGGCGAGCCGCTCGCCCAGAACGAGGTGGCCTATCAGGTGGCGCTACAGTTCGAGCAGTTTCAGGATGTGGATCGCGATTACGTCGTGAAGTGGGCGCGAACCCGACTGGCAAGGATCGAAGGTAAAGTGAAAGGCTACTCGGTGAAGACCGACGATGAGCTTTACGAGCATTACCGGCACCGGCGCTGGATGCCGCTCTATGTCAGCGGCCAGTTGAAATCGGGGGAGGCGAACAAGATCGAGCCGATGCTCGGTTCCGAGTCGAAGCCCGGCAGCGGCCTGGTGCTCCAGCCCGTTTACCGCCGTATTTATCCGAACGACTCATTAGCCGCCCACATCATCGGCTACTCCGGCAGCGTGGGGAAACTCCCGACCGGGCCGATCAATTACAACGAGCCGCTCTGGGAGGAGAGCGAGGGGCGGGCGGGACTGGAAAAGATTTTCGACCGTGAGCTCACCGGGGTTCCCGGCATGAAGCGGCTGCTGTTCGACGAAAAGGGCAACAAGCTTCTTGAAGAGCAGGTGAAGCGCCCCCGCCCGGGCGGCACTGTCGTGACCACGCTGAATCTGAAATGGCAGAAGCTTGCGGAAAACGTCCTGCAAAAGGGCTGCCAGCGCGGCGCTTTCGTGGTGATCGATGTGGTGACGGGCGAGGTGCTGGTGATGGCTTCGCGGCCGAGCTTCGATCTGAACCGTTTCATCCCGGGCATCGGTGAAGAGGATTTCCGCGCGTTGCAGGAAGAGCCTGGCACGCCGCTTTTCGGGCGCGCTTTCCAGTCCTCCTATCCGCCCGCCTCCGCCTACAAGCCGGTGGTCGCTCTCGCCGCGCTGAACGCGGGGGTCGTCACCGAGCGCTCCACGGTGTATTCGCCCGCCTCCATCCGCATCGGAAACCACACTTTCAGGAACTGGTCGAAAATACCCGAGGGGAACATCAATGTGCGCCGGGCGCTGGCGAGATCCTGCAACACATGGTTTTATCAGGTCGGCATTGACACCGGGCCGGACGTTTTCCTGAGCCTTTCCCGCCGCTTGGGGATGGGAGAGAAATCTGGCCTGCCCTTGATCGGCGAGACGCCGGGCCTTGTCCCATCGGACGAATGGATGATGAAAAACGAGAGGCGACGCATCCTCAACGGGGATACCGCGAACATGTCCATCGGTCAGGGCAGCTTGCTTGCCTCCCCGCTGCAGGTCGCGCAGATGATGGCGGGGATCGGCAACGGCGGGGCGCTGCCGAAGCTTTCCCTGGTGAGCCAGGTTCAGGACACGCGCGGCAAGGTCGTCCGCGCGGCGGTGCCGGAGCGAAAAAACTGGCTCGGGGTGGATCCCGTTTCCGTGGAGATCGTTCGCGATGGGATGCGCGATGTCGTCTCCGGCGGCACGGGCACCAGCGGAAACCTGAGTTTCACCACCCTGGCGGGCAAAACAGGCACCGCCCAGTGGGGGCCGCCGAGCCTCAACCAGCGGCTCGCATGGTTCGCCGGTTTCCTGCCCCACGATAATCCGCGCTACGCTTTCGCCGTCCTTTATGAAGGCAAGCCCGGGCAGACGGTTTCCGGCGGTCGCATGGCCGCCCCGATGGTGCGGAATTTCTTCGAGCCGCTGAAAGACGACATCAAGGAAATCATCGAGCCGCCGAAGAAGGCGCTGGTGGTCGTCCCCGAGGGGCAGGAGGAAGCCGGGGAGGTGGAGGAGGTGCTAAAGGCAATCCCGATCGAGGAGCCCGCAAACGGTGAGCTGGAAGAGGCCGATTTCGAGGAGGTGCAGCGGGCGCTTCCTGTTGATGAAGAGGAGGTCAGCGAGGGCTTTGAGGGTGAAGTCGAAGAAGTTTTCGAAGTCGAGTGATCACTCAAAACGCACGAGCACGGGGCGGTGATCGGACGCGATTTCCCAGTCCGGATCGTCAATGATACGGGACTTGTCCTTTTTCACATGCCGCCGGAGACCTGCGGAAATGGTCACGAAATCAATCCGCGTGTAAGCGTCCTCCACGGCGTAGTGGTAAGTCCATGTCTCACCACGGCTGTCCTTTACGTGCACGTGGCTGAGGTATCCGGGAGTGCGATACGTGCCGTTGATGGCGCGCGTGCTGAGGCTGCGCGTCGTGTCATTAAAATCCCCGTAGGCAACGAGCGCTGCCGCCGGATCGGCCGCAAGGATCCCATCGATATGTCGTCTCGCGT
>CAMBTF010000067.1 GCA_945870545.1 Akkermansia muciniphila | reverse complement strand
CCCGATATTTCCCTCCGAGATGAGGTCGGTCACGGGAAGGCCGTAGTTCGAGTAGTCTTGCGCGATCTTTACGACCAGGCGCAGGTTCGCCCGGATCATGTGGGAGCGGGCTTCGCTATCGCCATTCTTGATGCGCTCGGCGAGGTCGATTTCCTCCTGAATGGTGAGAAGGGGCGTTCTGGAGATTTCCCGGAGATACAACTTGAGACTGGAATCGGATTCGTAGGACATAATCTTAATTCTTCTTTGGTTTCTCAAATGAACGTCGCCGGGACGGCTTTTATTCCATTTTTCACTCTAAATAGCGTTTTGTATGATGGATTTTTCCCTTCGATAAAGATGTAATGTCCAGTTCATGCAGCACATACACGCGACAAATCTGATACACAACTCGTTGAGCGTGAGGAGATTCGGAAATTTGTAAAAACCGAGGCGTGCGGATTTCAGATGGCCTGGGCCAAAAACGCACAGGCCGGCGGGAGCGAAAAAATCAGATCACCCCGTGCTCGCGCAGTTCCGCATCGACTTCATCTTCCTGTATCGGGGAGCCAAGGCCGATGTCACGGATCTTCTGGATTTTGCGACGTACGCCGAACTTGCTTCGCGGCCCGGTGATGAGATCCGCGACACCGTCCACCACAAAGGGTAGCAGGGCGGCGACCCCCAATATCCCCAGCCCGAGGCCGAGACCTCGCCGCGCTCCGGGATGCATGAGATTCCCCACCAACAAGCCCGTCGCCACTCCGAGGATTACCGGTGCCGCGAGGGCGCTGCTTTCCACCCAGGCCGGGGTCGTGTCCGTATGCGTGTTTGACATGGGCGGAAAATAACCAAACACGGGCCGCACGACAACCACGGAAACGTTACGATTGAAAGTTGCGGTGGCGAGTCCGACCAGCCCATGGATACAAACAAAGCGGACAACCACGGCCTTTTCGAAGTCGGCGATGGGGAAATCCCTCCCATCGCAATTGATTTCGTGGGGCGTTTCCTAAACAACTCACCCAAAGATCGATGTCACCGGCGTGCCTTTGTCGGCGATCTTGAAGGGGCGTTTTGTGGGGGACATCAGCACGAGGTCGTGCGGCAGGCCTAGGGCGTAGGCGATGGTAGCGTTGAAATCCTGCACGGAGACCGTGTCTTTCCTGACCTTGTTGCCGGATGCATCGGTCTCACCGTATTTTATGCCACCCTTCACGCCGCCGCCTGCCAGCACGCAGCTGAAAGCATTGGGATGATGGTCGCGACCGTCGTTGTGCTCTTTTTTGATCTCCGGGGTGCGCCCAAACTCGGTGGCCACGACCACTAGCGTATCGTGGAGTTTTCCGCGTTGATCAAGATCGGTGAGCAGCGCGGCGTAGGCCTGGTCGAACTCCTTGCAACGCCCTTCCACGGCGGTGAAATTGTCATAGTGCGTGTCCCAGCCGCCGAGCTGCACTTCCACGAAGCGGACACCATTTTCCACCAAACGCCGCGCGAGCAGGCAGCCCTGCGCGAAGTTTCCGCCGCCGTAGAGGGCGCGCGTTTCGGCCTCTTCCTCCGCGAGGTTGAAGGCCTTGAGATCCTTCGAGTTCATCAGGGCAGTCGCTTCGCGGTAGAGTTCCTCGTAGGCTTTCACATCGGCGTTCGGGTAACGGTTGTGGAACTGCGTGTTGAGCTTGTCTGCCAAGGTGAGGCGGCGGGAGAAATCCTCGGGGGAAACCTCTTCAGATCGGCGCGAATCCTGAAGCCCCTGATCCGGGCTGCCGATGGGCGCTGCGGAATATTTCGCACCGAAGAAGCCGCCGCCGGTGTATTCCGGGGAAGTGTTCACCGCTACGAAACCCGGCAATTCCGGATGGATACGGCCGCCGAGTTTCACCACCCATGAACCGAGCGCCGGGTGCTTGATCGTGCCGCGCTGGCTGTAGCTGGTGTGCATGATGTAGCTGCCCTGCTCGTGCGCACCTTGGGTCGAGTTCAGCGAGTTGATGATAC
Organism: Akkermansia muciniphila; assembly: GCA_945870545.1. Classification (GTDB taxonomy): domain Bacteria; phylum Verrucomicrobiota; class Verrucomicrobiia; order Verrucomicrobiales; family Akkermansiaceae; genus Luteolibacter; species Luteolibacter muciniphilus_A. The sequence goes on along the minus strand of CAMBTF010000067.1, from coordinate 5,965 downwards.
ACATCTTGTCGGTCACTTCCGCCGTCTTCGGCAGGTAACCGCCGAGCTCGATCCCGTCCGCCTTGGTCGGTATCGCGACGCTCGGGCCCATGACAACTTTCTTTTTCGGCTTGGGATCGAAGGTGTCGATGTGGCTCATCCCGCCGGACATAAAGAGGTAGATCACGTGTTTCGCCTTGGCGCCCTTAGCTGCGCCTTCCGCCGCGGCGCTGGCGATGGACGGGCCGAGCATAGGGAAGAGGTGGACGCCGAGGTAGGCTCGCGCGGCGTTCTGCATGAACTGGCGGCGGGTCGGCTCATCGGCTTTGTTGAGGATTTCTTTCATGGGTTTTTGATGTTTTTAACTACGCCGATCAAGTCCATATCGCGGGTGGCGACGATCATGTCTGAGCACTAACAAGTATACAGAATCATTATCCACTTCATAAAGCAAATGGTAAGGGAACTTTGAAAGGTTGGCTCTGCGGAGACCACAGGAGTCGAAATGGTTGCTGCGCGGATTTCTTTGGATCGAAACGAGGACTAGATCCAATTCAGCCCAGAACGAGTGGATAACCCTTGGTGAGACCTCAGCATAATATGCAGCGATATCGCGGATATCGGCCGCTAGTTCTGGATGACGGACGATCCGCATGGTCATGAGCGCCCGCAGGCTTTCCAGAATTCCTCTTCAGACAAGCCCTCGACCTTCCCGGATGTGAGATCATCGAGACGCCGGATGGCTTCCTCGTCGCTCACGTAATGCGGATTGGGATCGAAATCCTCCAAAAGGGACGAGATCAGTTCCACACGATCCAGCCGATCCAACTTCGATGCTTCCTTGAGCAATACCGCGACCTGTGACATATTTGTTAAATTAGTGAAAATCCCGGTATTTACCAGCTCATAATTTTCTCACCATCTTTGTGATACACCATGGATGTCCAATGAAATGATGATTCATTGTAGGAAAAGGAACTCGGAGGACATGACCAGCGAGGCGACGATGTTGCGGAAGCCCTCTTCGCCGCGGTTTTTGATCTCTTCCTTCATCCAGCCCATTTCCTCCTCGGTAGGCGGACGGTTCAGGATGGCGAGATAGATGCGCCGTATTTTCTCACCTTCGGAGCCCGCGCCCTCGAGGCTTTTGTAGATATGGGCGCCGGAATTCCCGACGAGCTGCCGCTGGACATATCCGTTCATCATGGAAAGCACCTGACCGACATTGGGATCCTTGCTCGCACCCTCGACCACTTCGCGGTCGGACGCTCCGAAAAGATAGAGGAAATGCTCGCGCGGCGCGGGCGAGGGCAGCTCCGAGGCTCGCACCGGCGAATCCTGGCCATATTTTCGGACAGCGGTCATTCCCATCGACATGGATTCACTCTGCTTTCCTTTTTTTCCGCCGCCGTTTTTTATCTTCGCGAGGAAGTCATTGAAATACGCAGTGACCTGCTGCTCCGTCTTGAGAGCAAGCACATCATTGGACAGCTGGATCATATCCATTTGCCCGACAAGCACCGGATTACCTCCCACGAAAATGCGGTTGTCGGCGGTTCGTACAGGTTTCTTGTCCGGATCGCCGCTCGAAAGTGAGATCAACGAATCCCAGATCTGCTCGGCGGAAAGGCGGGATATCTTGCGCCCGTGGAAATCATCGCCGCCTTCGAGCGTGGAGGGCTTCGGGTTCGTCGCGAATTGGAAAGTCCTCGTCAGCATCAGCACGTGTTGGAAGGCACGCAGGTCATAATCGAGATCGTGCATTAGCTTTGCGAGATGGCTCATCAACTCGGGATGGACGGTCTGCTTGGCATCGATGTAGTCATCGACGGGTTCGTAGATTCCCTTGCCCATGATGCGGTGCCACATGCGGTTCGCGATCACGGCGGGAAACTGCTCGCCCGTCCTAGCCACGATCCAATTCGCGAACTCTCCACGTCCGCCTCCCTCCACCTTCCGATCCGACATGCGCACGGTTTTTCCAAAAGGTGTCTTCGCTCCCACGATTTCTCCCGGATTCCCATCGCGGTATTGGTAATCCGAGGGAAGCTCGATCTGGCCTTTGCCCCCGCCGCTGAGCGACATACCGTAGATCTTGTCCCAGAAAAGCTGCGCGACTTGATAGTCCTCGCCGCGGTTCTGTTGGTCGTCCTGGTATTTGCTCCAGAGGTCTCGCATATGCTCCTCGTTCTGCTGGTATTGGCCATTCGTGAAAGCGGCTAGGTGATAGAAATCCTTGCGCTCAGTTTTTCCAAAAGGGTCGTCATGGCATTGCGCGCATTCCATTCGGGAGCCGAGGAAAATACGCATCGTGTTGGAGAGGTTGTCGAGCGGCATGCCGCGGTCGATCGTGTAGTAACCGACGGACGCCGTTTTCGGATCCCAGCCATTGCCGGAACTCGCAACCAGGGAGGTCACAAACTCGTCCCACGGCATATTGTCATCCATCGCCTTGCGGATCCAGTTCCGGTAGGGCTCGTTCGTCGCCTGGCTGCCCTGCCGCCCGTCGCGCAAACGCAGGAGGTCAAAAGCCCAGTTCGTCATATGACTGGAGTAACCCTGGGATTTCATCAGGTAAGCCACCAGTTCCTCGCGCTTCGCCGGATCTTCGATCTCGATGAAAGCCAAGGCTTCCTCCGCCGTCGGGATGCGCCCGATGGAAACGAGAAACGCCCGCCGCAGGAAAGTCGCGTCATTCGTAACCTCGGGCACGCTCAGTTTCTTCTCTTTGTAAAATGCCGCGATGTGCCTATCGATCTCCATCGCGGATTTCCTCAGCAACTCGCTGTCAGCAGAAGGCTTGTCGGCGTCCTTTGTCTGACCCGACAGCGGCTGAAAAAGTGATGCTGCCATGGGGATGAGAAAAAGGAATTTCATGACCGTGTAGTTATTAACATGTAACCTTACGTGACCGCCCGCGCCCGTCAATCAATCAGTTTTCAGACCTTGGCTCACGATCAAGGTAGACCTCTTGGTAGTGGGCGCCTCCGGCCACTCGCGTGTCCGCCGCCTTATCCTTGGCAGCACAACCACCACCCTGATCCGCACCTGCCCCGTTCCTATCCGTCTGTTCCACTGAGAGGCCGGATACTTCCTATTCCCAAGTTATTCACAACGCCGATGTTCGGCACAACTTGAGACTCATCGCATCACCGGGGAGGTCGCCCGATCCAGCGCCTCAGAAATGTGAATAACTTGTGGATGAGTCTGAGTAACAGATTCGTAACCTTGCATCTAACTGGTTATCAATCGGTTATGTGACTTCTAAACAGGTTATTCACAGAAACAGGGATGTGAATAAATCCGGAGAATCGCCGCTTTCATGGGAATTTTCTGAACCGTTAAAAATCAAACGACCGCTTCAGTCAGGCGCTGACCTAGCAACAAAACGGAAATTTCCACAGGTTATTCACACCGGTTAGAAACTCAGCTCATCGCCTTTTCCATCAGGCTGTTCATGCGCCTGATGGTCTCGCGGGCATCGTCGAGGAGCCCGGCGGAAATCAGGGCATTGTCGAGCAGCTGCGAAGCGACGAGCTTGGCGATCTCCGGTTGGCTCACGCGCGCTTCGGCGAGTTTTTTCACGAGCGGATGGCGTGGGTTGAGCTCGAGTTCCACTTTCGGCTCATCTTTGAAATTCTCGTCCATTGCTTTCATCATCTGGCGGATCTGGGGGCTCATGCCGTCCTGTGGCACCAGCGCGATCACCGGGCTGTCCACCAGGCGTTTTCCGCCGGAGACCTTAGTGACGGCATCGCCCAAGGTTTCCTGCAAGAACGCACAGAGACCGTCCATTTGCTCCTCGGAAAGGGCCTCCCCCGCCCCGTCCACATCCTCCAGCTCCACTCCGGCATGGCGGATGGACGAAAGTTTCTTGCCCTCGAACTCGCTGAGCGAATCAACGACGTATTCATCCACCGCGTCAGTGAAATAGATCACCTCGAGCCCACGGGCCTTGAACGCCTCGACGTAAGGACCGCTCTCGATCTCGTCGCGGCTGCGGCCGACGATGAAATGGATGGTTTCCTGCCCTTCCTTTATCCGCGCCACGTAATCCACAAGGCCGCAGACTTCGCCGGACTCCGTCATCGATGTCTCGAAGCGCAGCAGCTTCGCCAGCGCGTCTTTGTTCGCGTAATCGGTGGCGATGCCTTCCTTGAGGAAGCGCTCGAACTTCTTGTAGAAGGCGCGGTATTTATCCGGATCACCGGCGGCCTCCTTCTCGAACATCTTGATGATCCGTTTCGTGATCACGCCGTTGAGTTTCCGCACCAGTGCGCTGTCCTGCATGGTCTCGCGGGAAATGTTCAGTGGCAGATCCGCGCTATCGACCACGCCTTTCACGAAGCGCAGCCACTCGGGCAGCAGGCCTTTCGGCTCGGGATCGATCAGCACTTTCTTGCAATAAAGCGCGACGCCAGCATCGACCTTGCCGAAGCCCATTTTCTCGGGATTCTCGCCGGGGACGAAAATGAGGGCATTGATCGCGATCGGCGCGTCGGCGCTGAAATGCAGGCGGTAGGTCGGCTCATCGAAGGCCTTGCCCGCGAACTGGTAAAACGCCTTGTATTCCTCGTCGGTGATCTCGGATTTATTTTTCAGCCACAGCGCCTCGACCTCGTTGATGCGCTTGCCGTCGAGAAGGATGGGAAAGCCGACGAAATTGCTGTAGCGGGTGATGAGTCCCTTGACCTTGTATTCCTCGGCGAAGTCCGCGCTCTTCTCGTTGAGGTGCAGCACGATGCGCACGCCGCGCGGGAGTTCCTCCGTTTCCTCGATCTCATAGCCGGTCTTGCCGTCGCTTTCCCAGCGCAGGTTTTCCGCGCCTTCTTTCCATGAGCGGCTGAAAACCTCCACCTTGTCCGCGACCATGAAGGCCGAGTAGAAACCCACCCCGAACTGCCCGATCAGGCCCGCCGGGCTGCCGCCGGTTTCCTTCATCTGCTCTAGGAACGCCTTCGTCCCGGAGTGGGCGATAGTGCCTAGGTTGGCGACGAGTTCCTCGCGCGTCATGCCGACGCCGCGATCGGTCAAGGTGATCGTCTTGGCTTCCTTATCGAGTTCCAGCGTGATCTGGAGATCCGCGCCCGCATCCTTGAAATGTTTCTCCGTGCCCTCCAGGTGGCGGACTTTCTCCATCGAGTCGGAGGCGTTGGAGATCAGCTCCCGTAGGAAAATATCCTTGTCGGTGTAGAGCGAGTGAACCACCAGATCCAGGAGTTGTTGGATCTCGGCTTGGAACGTGTGCTTCTCGGTCGTTGTGGTGCTCATGGTAATGGTTGGGGAAATGGGCGGGGCGTGAATTAGCCCGACCCGGCCCGGCTTGTCAAAAAAAACGCGCGGCAAGCAGTTCGTCGAGAATGGGCAGATCCGCCTTCGCCCAGTCCAATCCGGGCAATTCATCGCGCCCGCACCAACGGATCTCCTCATGCTCCAGCGGCTCCGGCTTCCCCTCAAGGATGTCGCACAGAAACCCGCTCAACCGGATCCTCACCACCCCGTCCGTCCACTCTACCACCGAATCGAACTTTTCACCCACCTTCACCACGATCCCCAGTTCCTCCGAAAGCTCCCTCGCCAGCGCCTCCCGGGGATCCTCGCCGTCCTCTACTTTCCCGCCGGGAAATTCCCACAACCCTCCCAAATGCCGATCCGCCGCCCGCTGACAAGCCAGCACATTTCCCTCCACATCCCTGATCACACCGCAAACTACATCCATCATCGCCCGGCCATGCTGCCAGCCCGCAGGAATTGCGCAATGAATCAGTCAAAATCCAAAACGCTTAATTTTGACCGGAAATCGACAGTCAGAGCGATCCCTACCCTGATCAACAGGCTTTCGGCACACAAAACCGCGGGAAAACTACGACCTGAAGCCTGTGATTTTATGAACGCCTGACAAAAAATCGTGAATTTCCGCGCCCGAATGCTTGCCAAGTCCATTCCAGCTAGCTAATCCCCACTAACCACCTAATGAACCCTATGA